>NZ_JAUBTF010000063.1:0-36775 GCF_036702355.1 Microcoleus sp. D3_18_C4 | reverse complement strand
GTTTTTTTATCCGACAAAGGTTTGTAGCTCATTTAGTTCTCCTACTTCTGGAATTGTCTCTAGATCGTAAGCGGATGGTAGCAGCTTTCCAACTTGCTTGAGCCAATTAATTATTGTCGTGTGATGCAGGTCTTTGACTCTCTTGCTCGCACGAAAACCCATCCCATTGACATATATTTTTAGGTATTGATATTTAACTTCTTGCGCGTAACACTGCTGGGTTTGATAGCAATCTCTAAATTGCCTGCCACAGTCAACACAAATATAATTTTGATTGCCTTTATTAGGCGCATTTTTATTAACATTAGTTGACTTATCTTCAGGAAATTTCATTGGCTTTGACTTTCAGTTAATTGGTTTTTGTGACTCGCTCACTCGCTCTATGGTACCTCAATTCAACAACGCCAGGAAAAGATTGGCGATGTTCAAGGGAAAGCTGCTAATTTGCACCAACTAGCAGGAATTTATGTGGATCAAGGAGAAGTAGTCAAGGCGATCGCACTTTATGAACAATCTCTCGAACTTCAGGAAAAGATTGGCGATGTTCAAGGGAAAGCTGCTACTTTGCGCCAACTAGCAGGAATTTATGCCAAGCAAGGGGAAGTAGCCAAGGCGAGCGCACTTTATGAACAATTTCTCGAACTTCAGGAAAAGATTGGCAATGTTCAAGGGAAAGCTGCTACTTTCGCAATGTTAGGAAGGTTGTTAGCAGATAAGAAGGAAAATTTTGATAAAGCCTTGAATTATTTACAGCAATCTTTGGACATTTTGCAGCATTTGCGATCGCCCGACGCGGAGAAAGTGAGGCGAATTATTGCTGAAGTTCAGCGGATGGCTGATGGCTGAAGAAAGTTTAGCCCGATTCTCTGCTGCGCGAAACCAGCCTGCGGCAATCTGAAATCTAAAAAATCCTACACAAAACGTTACATATTTGTTACCATCGGGGCGAGTATGTTCTCAGCAGCCCCTCTGTTAACCTTCTAAACTAACCGTTATGAGTCAACCTCCCTCAGCAATTCCCGCCTCAGAAGAGTCCGCCGAAAACCAGACAGCGCCGACAAACAATGCACCTCCACCGAGTTATGTCAAGCTGGCGATGCGGAACATGGTTCGCAAGCGGGCGACTTCTCTGTTTCATTTTGCTTTGACAGCCGCCGGACTTTTGGGCGTACTCGTCGGTTTGGCTTTTCTCGATCGCTATTTCAATTCTTAATCCGGGATTCCAACAATCAGCCTCTAATTTCTGCTGATGTTTTTGATCTTTCTTAATCGGGAGTTAAGCTGATTGTTCTGCCTGCCTGTTGCAATCTCTAACAGATTACTGTATCTTTCCAGCAACAGCAAAATCCCCTGCCGTTCGATCGCGCAATTGGAATTTGTAAAAAAATTGAATATATCCCTTGACAGGAGAGCAAAAAAATGTTAATAGAGGTGAACGTCGAAGACTGTTACGGGCTCGCCCAGCAGTCAGCCGACGCTTCCAACCTCCCTGAGAGTGCAGCCAGCGGGGAGATTTCAGCCGAAACCTGGGAAAATTGGTTTAGCGTTTGGCTGGAAAACCAGGAAGAGTATGTGCCAGTCGCTCCGGGCTACGAAGTCAGTCTGCGTTTAACCGCCGATACGGAGATGCAAGCGCTCAACCTCCAGTACCGCCAGCTCGATCGACCGACTGATGTACTAGCTTTCGCATCTTTAGAGGTAGACTGTCCTCAGCTAGAGGAAATGCAGTCATCTGAACCCCTATACTTGGGTGATATCGTCATCTCGATCGATACAGCTAACCGACAAGCCCAGCAGCAAGGACATCCCCTGAAGACCGAACTAGCTTGGCTGGCAGCCCACGGTTTTCTGCATCTTTTGGGCTGGGATCACCCGGATGAAGAAAGTCTGACTCAAATGCTCGATCGACAAGAAACATTGCTGCGGGCGATCGGTCTCACGATCCAAACAGCATAACTGAAGTTGATGGTTATTTAACAAATCATGTCAAGCCCAACATAACTTTCTGAAATTAAACCAAAACTTTAGTAAAAACTTAGAAAAGTTACCTAGACTTGATGAAGTTAATTTCAAAAGTTTAGCTTTCATTCATCTCTGTAAATTAAAGTTGGTTCTTTATGACACTAGATAGACCCTCAATTTCATCACAAATCGCACAGTTTCTGCCCATGCCTCAAGACTCTTCTAGCCAGACAGTCCAGGAGCCGAAAAAAGCCTTGAAATACAACCGAGAGCTGTCCTGGAAAATCGCATCTAGCTTAGCTACGAGTTTTAGATACGCTTGGGGGGGTCTGAGTTATGCTTTTGAAACTCAGCGCAATTTTCGGATTCACACAGTTATAGGCACTTTGGCGATCGGGCTCGGCCTATTTTTGCAACTCAAACCTGTAGAAATATCTGTGATCGGCGTCACCATTGGCATAGTTTTAGCAATGGAACTGTTGAATACGGCGATCGAATCGGTGGTAGACTTGACAGTCGGGCAATCTTATCACGAACTAGCCAGAATTGCCAAAGACTGCGCTGCCGGAGCAGTTCTGGTATCGGCAATGGCTGCGATCATCGTCGGTACTGCACTTCTGCTTCCTCCTTTGTGGGCAGTCGTTCAAATTGCGATCGGCCGTCAGTAACTTATTGGGCGATGGCAAATTTTAGGTTTTAGATGACCAATTTGAGATTTTTAGTTTTATTCGTCTATATTGCAGCTATTTTTATCTTCGGCATCTATCTAAAATCTTGAAACCCTTGCTTTCAGGGAGCGAGTTAACCTAAAATCTAAAATCTAAAACCTAAAATCTAACTTAACCCGTGATTATAGTCATCGATAACTACGACAGTTTTACATACAATTTGGTACAGTATCTAGGAGAACTAGGTGCTGAATTGCCTGTAGCCAGCGAAGTGCAAGTCTACCGGAACGACCAAATTTCCTTAGCAGAAATTCGCCAATTGCAGCCGGCAGCAGTGGTGATTTCTCCTGGCCCGGGGCGGCCGGAAGATGCGGGAATTTCTCTGGAATTAATCAAAGAATTGGGCCCGACTTTACCAATTTTAGGCGTGTGCCTGGGACATCAAAGTATCGGTCAAGTATTTGGCGGGAAAATTGTTTCTGCACCCGTGTTGATGCACGGCAAAACTTCTCAGGTAGAACACGCAGGAGTCGGAGTTTTTCAGGGCGTGGAATCGCCGATGATTGCAACTCGCTATCACAGTTTGGTAATTGAAAAGCAGAGTTGTCCAGAAGTTTTGGAAATTACCGCTTGGGTTGAAGACGGAACTATTATGGGTGTGCGGCATCGGGAATATCCGCACATTGAAGGTGTACAGTTTCACCCGGAAAGTATTTTGACGACTTCGGGAAAGCAATTATTACGAAATTTCTTGGAACGGCTTTAGTTGGGTTTTGAATTTTGAGTTTTTCTCTGAATCTTTCGGGTGCGTAATGCGAACCTGACGGTTGAAATTATCTAACTTTGTAGGGCGCGCAATGCGAACTTTACGGTAAAACTATGGTGCACATTTTCGCATCTCAGGCGCCCACAAAAGGATACAAGCCCCCGAAAATCGTTGTGGTGATCCCCAAATTTTAGACGAAAGTTCCATATCCCAGATTCATCTGTGGAGTAAATCTAAAATCTAAAATCTAAAATCTAAAATCTAAAATCTAAAATCTAAAATCGACTGGCGGTGTTTTGTGGTATAACAACAGACGACCAACACCCGACAACCCCAACCACAAGATGAAACGGCGACAATTAATACGTTACGCACAGACGGGTTTGCTAGCAGCTTTCTTCACTGGTTTGCCATCTGGATGGGAAAGCTATCAAGCTCAAACTGCTGATTCTTTGTCGATTCAGTGGTTGGGCCACACTTGCTTCTTGTTCTCCGGAGGCGGTGCGAGGGTGCTGGTGAATCCTTTTCGCCCCCTGGGCTGTACCGCAGGCTATCGCTCTCCTAAAGTGCCTACAGATTTGATTCTGATTAGCAGCCGATTGCTCGATGAAGGGGCGATCGACGGATTTGCGGGCAATCCCGGCCTTTTGTACGAACCAGGGGCTTACAGGTCTAACGGGCTGCGGATTCAAGGGATTCGGACGGAAAAAGACCGTGAGGGAGGAAGGCGATTTGGGGTCAATGTGGCTTGGCTGTGGCAGCAAGCGGGCGTTAAGATTTTACACTTGGGCGGAGTTGCTGGCCCGATCGGCATTGAAGAACAAATCTTGATCGGGCGGCCCGATGTAGTGCTTATTCCCGTGGGCGGCGGGCCGAAAGCTTACACTCCGGCGGAAGCGAAGCAAACTTTGCAACTTCTCAAACCGAAGATGGTGATTCCTACACATTTCAAAACCCAAGCCGCCGATGCTGCTGCGTGCGATTTGGTGCCGCTAGATGAATTCTTGGCGCTGATGGATGGTACGCCGGTGCGCCGATTGAATAATGACACGATTTCGATCAAATCTGCTGACTTACCCCAAACTGGTTCGGTGATTGAGGTTTTGAGTTACAGATTTAGCGGTTGATGCCAGATTTATTAGCTTGCGTTATAGTAAGGAAGTTTTGGTCGATCGGGGATGCAAGAGAAATTTCTCTCTACCTTAGCCTCTGGCAACCTTGCCTTTTGTCGAGATTTGGCTAACATAACAATTCATGTTCACTGTTTTATCTCATAAGGAAATGCAAGCGCAATGAAAAATCAAAATTTACCTAGTTGGATGAAACAACTCACAGGTTTCGCAGGAATAATCGGCGCTAGCGCGTTAATCGGTTTCCCGGCTTGGGCTCACATCACCTCCAACACCAATGTTGCTAATGCAACTCAAACTTCACAAGTTGCAGGAAAAGTTAAAACCGCTGCTTCACCGGCACCAACTTCCGCTTCACCCGCACCAACTTCCGCTGCTAAGGATATTGTTGCTATTGCATCGGGCGACCCTCAATTCAAGACGCTGACAAAGGCTTTGGGAGCAGCAGACTTGGTTGCAACTTTACAAAGAAAAGGCCCTTTCACTGTTTTTGCACCGACAGACGCGGCATTTGCTGCTTTGCCAGAAGGAACTGTGGAGAATTTGCTCAAACCGGAAAACAAAGCCCAACTTACTAAGATTTTAGCTTACCACGTTGTTCCTGGTTCGGTTGTATCTACTAGCCTGAAATCCGGCGATGTTAAAACTGTTGAAGGCAGTTCGCTGAAGGTGGCAGTTAGCACAGGCAAAGTTACTGTCGGCGGCGCTAATGTTGTGAAAGCTGATATCAAAGCTAGCAACGGCGTTATTCACGTAATTGACAAGGTGCTGATGCCCCCTGATGCGAAGTAAGACTAGCGGCTTTTGCATCAATTGATGTCAGATTCGGTTAAATGAAGGCGAAGTAAGGACACAACATTGTTGTGTCCTTATTTGTATGGCAGGCAATCCAGAATTAATACAGATAAAGCTTTAGCTAGCTGTGGGGACTGGCAAAAATGGCTGCCAACCCTTACCCCGGTAGCCAAAATCGAAGATTTCGGGATGGAGAATTTCTGCTAAAATTTCTAACGAATCAACCAATCTCGGCCCCGGTCGATTAAAGTAAGAATTGCCGTCAGTTATGTAAACTTTCCCAGTTTTTACTGCTTGCAAATTAGCCCATTCTGCGTATTTAGTTATCTGCATTGCTTCGCTGCGAGTGCGGTTTAAATCAAAGCCGCAAGGCATGAAAATAATTACATCGGGATTAGCTTCTACTAAAGATTCCCATTTTAACCAAGGGGAATGTTCCCCGACAATTCCAAACAGCGAATTGCCTCCCGCCATTGCGACTAATTCGGGAATCCAGTTACCTGCCGCCATCAAAGGCTCAATCCACTCGATGCAAGCTACTTTGGGAAGTCTCTCTTTTGTGGTAATAAAAGTGGATGCTTGTGTTTTCGAGGTAATAGTATCGATGCGGGATAGCAAAAGGTCGATCGCACTTTTGCCATTTACGCCCAAAGCAGCAGCAACTCGCTGAATATCCGTCCAGATTTCTGCTAGCAGATTCGGCTGCAAAGAAATAATTTCTGGCTTGCTATTTACCAGCGTGCTTACCGCTTGTTCAACCTCTGCTAGAGAACAAGCGCAGACTTCACATTGAGCTTGAGTAATAATGTGAGTTGGCTGCAATTTTTCCAAAGTATCTATTTCTACTTTATAGACACTCAGCGCATTTTGCAACAATTCTGTCACGCGGTTGTGAATTTCGCTGCTAGTTCCTTCGGGATTGAATTTAGGCTGAGTGCAAACAGGTAAATTTTGGATTTCTGGGGGATAATCGCATTCGTGGGAACGACCCACAATTGCATCGGTTAATCCTAAAACTGCTACAATTTCGGTGGCACTGGGAATTAAAGAAACAATTCTGAGTTGGTTCATTGATTTTCGGTTTTTTACAGATTTATCAGCACAGGCGTTACAGATTTATCAGCACAGGCGTTACAGATTTATCAGCACAGGCGGCACGCCCGTGCCACAATAAAAGGGATTGTTAAACTTTCAACTTTTTTAAGTATTGCAAATCTTGCCATGCTTGAATGAGATTACCTTGCATCAGAGCCGCGACACCGTTTAAAACTCTAATTTCCGGTAGATTGGAGTTGAGAGCGAGAGCAGGTTTTAAGGCTGTTTGAGCGGCTTTGGGATGCCAGCCGTACAGGTGTACGAAAGCGAGATAGGCGTAAGCGTAAGGGTTTTGTGAGTCGAGTTGAGTGACTTTTTCTAAGGCGGCGATCGCACTTTTGACATTCTGCTGCAATACCCGAGAAAATGCCAAAGCATAAGCCAATTCTAGATTATTGGGTTCTTGCTGCAACCGATATTCTAACGCTTGTTCCGCTTGCACGGTATAATCTTGAATTGGATCGTACTGATTGATGCGCCCAATCTGCTCGAACACCGGTTCTAAACCGGGCAATCCTTTTGGTAAATTAACCGCCATCGCCCGCAATTGAGTCACCAAATCTAACTCAGGCTTATCTGTATTATCCTCGTTTCCAGGCTCTGCCTTGGAACGCATATCCAGAGGATCTGTCTCGATATTAACACTAATTGCCGGCACATTAATCGGATAAGTTTCGCCGGTTTTCCGATTTAGATAAGTAGCTTGCAGATTGTAAGTTCCCGGTGCAATATTAGCAGGAGGAAGCATCGCCGTGCGATCGACAACTCGAAACCCCACAGCAAATTTATCCGCTTCCAGAATCCCCGGATGCAAAGTCCCCTGGCCGATCGCGCGATCGTGTAAAATCCTGAAAGTCTGTCCCGGTGGAATATCGCCAGACTGCTGATTTTGCCACGTTACCAACACTAAACCAGACTGCAACTGCTGCCAAGGCCCAGACCAAGTATAAGTAACCGGCAACGCGACTCCGGGAACAGCTTTTGCCGCGACAGTAACTCGATCTAATTGTACTTGCGATCGCGCTTCATTCAACGGCTGTATTTCTACAGGCTGCACTCGCTTGCGATAAAGATTTAAATTAGTATAATCGGGCAAAATCCAAGTTTTATCTAACTCAAATTTATCACCTTTTTCAATTGCTGTAACTGCTGCATTTTGAGCTTGTTTAATACGTTCGCGAATCGAACCTTGGGGGCCGCTTTTAGTTACAAACCAAGAGAGTGATCGCACATCTTGCGGCACGTCTTTTAAATTCGTTCCCACCTGCCGCCCGTAAACCTGAAAATTCACCAAAGCACCGTAAAAATTCAAATTATGCTGGTTAATTTCCGGCGTCGAAGGCAACACGCCTAAAGTAGATTGTAAATAAGGTTCCCTATCAATAATTTCTGCAATTACCTCTCGGTGCGGCCACTCTTTCCCCAAGTAAGGATAGTGAGAATTGCCGGGACTGATAATTTGAACTAAGCTATGTCCCAAAGCACCTCCCAGCGGCCACATATGGAACAGCATCGCCAGAATTGCCAAGCCAATTGTACCCCAGCGAATTTCTCGTCCCCACCGAGAAGGCCACAGCGTTAAACAGTAGGCTAAGAAAATAGATAAAACTGGCAAATAAGGTATACCATATCGGTCGTCTTTGTTAATATTTAGAGAATTAATTAAATAAGCTCCTACCCAGAAAACAGCCAGCCAGCGACAGGAGTTGAGATGCAAGATTGACGAACTATCTTGCCGACGACGCCAATAAAGTATTAATCCTACTAAGGGAACAAGTAACAGAGGCCAAGAAATGTGTTCCGGTAAGTGCTTACCGTAGTAAATCCAAGCGTCGATCGTATTGAGGGCCGGATCTCCTTCGGCGATCGCAGAATCCAGCGTTGCCCGTTTTCCCCCGGTCAAAATTAACAGCCAATTGGTTTTAGCCCACGGGCCAAACACCGCCACCGACAGCAACAAACTACCTGCTAATTGAGCCAATCTTCCCCAAGCTTTTTGCCGCACAGCACCCACAGCCAGCCACACAATCGGGGTAAACAGAAATAATACGGTAGTGTGTTTAACTAATATTGATAAGCCGAGAGAAATTCCAAAGGCGATCGCCCAAAAGAAAGACGACGGGGAGAGTGGGAGAGTGGGGGAGGGGGAGAATTTATACTTTTTCTTTGTTCGTTCCTCCAACAGAGTTCTATCGGTTGCATCCGTTACATCCGTTACATCCGTTATAAAATCCGTTGCCGAACTTCCTTCTTCCTTCTTTCCTTCAGAAGCCTTCCACATTGTCAGACAATAGAAAGCAAAAGTAATCGCCGCAGTGAGGGGATAGTCGAGCAAAAATTGCAAGCGGAACCGATAAAGTCCCGGTAACAAAACGCAAATTGCAGCGGCCCACAAACCAACTTGCCGGTTAAAGAGTTGGGCGCCCAGACTGTAGACTGAGGCGAGGAGAATTGCACTAAATAATAGATGAACGAGGGTTGCCCGATCGCCCCCAGTACCGAAAACTTGAAGAAACGGAACGGTTAAGATGTATGCCAAGGGCGGAATTTTCGTCGAAAGCAGCCAGAAGTTTGTCCACCACTCCCCGGAAAGCCACTGAGGATGCTGCAACGCCTGCAAGTATTTCAGGGTGCTAGTCAGGTAGTCTGCTTGATCCCACGCCGGGACAGATCGATCGAGGGCAAACCAGAGGCGATCGCTAATTGCCCCCAGCAGCCAAATTATGCCTAAGACAAGCAGACTCTTGCCCTCGCTGTCCCGATGTTGCTGTGCCATTGCGATTGTTAGATTTGAGGTTGCAGCTTTTAGCTTACAGGCGGGCGGTTCCGGGCGATCGAAAATTAATTGAGAAAAGTGCTTGCTAAATTCTGTATGTGTCTGCTAAGATAGTAAAGCGCGAAAAAACAAGCCGGGATAGCTCAGTTGGTAGAGCAGTGGACTGAAAATCCACGTGTCACGAGTTCAAGTCTCGTTCCTGGCATCGCAAAGCCCTCACCAAGTTGAGGGTTTTTTTTTAGGAAAAATGCGGGCAATGCAGCTAATCAAGATGTAGGTTTGCCGATGGGGGGGGTGACAACCCCGCCGGAAACCCAGACAGAGCTAATATTTGACCGACTTGTGCTAAAAAAACATAGGTCATATCAATTCCGGTTGCACGAGCCAGATGACTGTTGACTGTTGACGGGCGGGTCGAAAAACTGAATGATGGTTGAGTGTTGTTGACTCGATTTTACGCCCGACGATGAAGCGCGGATTTGAGATCAGAAAAAAATTACACTCGAGTGTAATTGTCAGATTAATAAGTCCAGTTTTGCTTGGTCTGCAAACTATAGGTTCCATCTTTCACATTCACCCGCTCAGGAATCAGATCTAAATCTCTAAATATATTTGCCTGGTGCTGTAGGGCAGTGAGCGATTGGTCGTCGATCGGGATAATAGCGCGCTCCGCACTACGTCGCTGTAAAATTTCTACAATGGATGGATCTATTTCATGGTGTTCTGCCAATCGCACAGCAGCTTCTAATTCCTGTTTCTTAGCCCAAGCTCCAGCTTCGTTTACCTCTTCTAAAATCACCTTGAGCAAGTCGGGATAGTCGCGTACCAACTCTGGAATCGCGTAGTAATAGGTCGGAACTTCTAAAGAGGCTTTGTCACCAAAGATGCTCTCTAAGTCTGCAATCGAGCGCCCTGGATAAGCACTTCGGACTTGAGTTGTCGTGTAGGGAACCCAAATCACCCAAGCATCCACCTCACCCGCGCGGAATAGGGGCAGCGCCTGTGGCTGGGTCAGATAAATTGGCTCAATGTCACTAAACTCTAATCCCACTTTTGCCAGTGCTCGCACCAGCACATAATGAGCGCTTGAGCCTTTGTCAAAAGCTATCTTTTTACCCTTCAGGTCGGCAACCGTCTGAATTGGCGAATTTTCTGGTACTAGAATCGCTTGACCTTTAGGAGCAGTATATTTTTCTTTAGCCACCCGCACAAACACATGATCTGCTGCTTGAGAGAAGATGCTGGCCGTACCACCGCCGCCGCAGAAATCGATCGTCCCATTGCTTAATGCTTCTATCAGAGCAGAAGCTGATAAGAAGCTTGTCCAAGTAACAATCAGCCCAAATGGTCGCAAACGGCTTTCGAGCAAACCTTGAGCACGCAGGACTTCCAGATTCGTCATACCCTCTGGATAACCGATTTTGAGTTGCTTGAGCCGCCGCGCTTGCTCAGCTAAGGGTGTATTGCCCGAATGAGCAGAACGATTAGAAAACCAGCGATCCAAAACGACACAGAAAAGTATGCCCCCCACAAACAGTCCCACTGTTTCCAGTAACCGGATTGTTGAGTCTTTAGACAATTTGACCTGATTTACCTGACTAATGACTAGAGGGGAGAGTACATTGCCAGAGGCAGAAGTGGCAACAGCATGACTGTCAAAAGCCAGACTCAAGACTAAAACCAAGACCAGGCCGATACAAAACAGACCTACAAACCGATAGGTGGCCGATATACGAGTGGCCGAACTGAGCGACCGTAAGATATTGTGACCTGTGCCTCTAGGCACACGGTCAATCAAACGGCTAATCATAATGACTCCTTTGATAAACACAGGTGATGGACATTCTGGGATGAGTTGAAGCTCCGGGATCAATTCAAAGCACCGCTTGATACGGATAAACTACCAAATTTGCTCGCTTGTTACACCCAATATGCGATACTCACATTATCATATCGAGATTATGGTGATTTTTCACGACGGTTGAGAAATCAGTAGTTTCGGCGATGGGATAGGTATTGAGTGAGAGACGGTAATGGATTGGTTAATTGCAACAATTAAGATTGGACTGGCTGTTGCTGTCGCAACAACGTTTGACGACAACATTTATCTGACGGCCTTCTTCAGTGAGGTTAATCGTACTTTTCGTCCTAAACACATTGTGGTGGGTGAGCTTATAGGGTTCACGGCATTAATCACGGTAAGTTTAGTTGGTTTCTTGCTGGGGCTAGCAATTCCGTCAACTTGGACGGGGTTACTGGGAATTTTGCCGATACTGATTGGCTTGAATAATTTACTCAACCTTAACAAGGATGATTCAGCCGAAGATAAGTCAGATAATCTAAAAAGAAACTCTAAATTTCGCGGATTTGATTCTCGGCAGCGATCGCTCTGGGAAATAATTCGCGATCCGCAAACTTATCGCGTTTCTGCAGTCACGATTTCTAACGGTGGTAACAATCTTGGTATCTATATTCCTCTATTTGCTAGTAGCAGTATTCAAAATCTGGCTGTGATCGTACCGATTTGCTATTTTATTGTTTGCTGCTGGCTGTTTATGTCCTATACTCTGACGCATCTACCTGGTATTGCTTTGGTTCTCAGCCGTTATGCGAGCAAGATTTTCCCTTTTGTGCTAATGTGGCTGGGTTTCAGAATTCTGATAGACAGCGAATCCTATCGTCTTTTTCTACCAAACACTTGACAGACAAAGGTGATCGAAGCATCGAAAAAATCCATGACAACAGTAGTATTTTCTGCGATAAAGGAATAAAAAAGACTTTAACATAATAGATGAATACCAAAAAAAGCTAGACCGTAATCCCAAATTAGTGGTCTATCAATTTAATCTCCTTGCCATTCCCTATCTTGCAGTTACTTTTGACAGAGTAGCGGCGTGGCTTCAATTGTTTGCCGGATTCCTATTGTGACTTCGCAGTTACTATGCAAGCAATCGATCGGGAGCAGTGGACTGAAAATCCACGTGTCACGACTTCAAGTCTCATTCCTGGCATCGCAAAGCCCTCACAAACTTGAGGTTTTTTTTAGGGAAAATACGGGCAATGCAGTCAATTATCGAACTCGATTTACCTGAAAGTTTAGCTTACGAGATTGATGAATCTGTTCGACCTGAATATTTAAAGCTGTGGAGAAGCGTTCAACTCCGACGAGAATAATTTGGAGAGTGAATTATTTAACTGTCTTATTTTTGAGTGAGGTACGCCGCTAGTTCTGGAATTTCACCGGCGCGCTGCCACTCGGTTTGTCCGCGCCGCACTTTGGTTCGGGCTGTGATTTCCTGAATTTCCCATAATTGCAATTTTGTATAGGGCCCCTTAGCTTCTCCGCTGCGAAACACATACCATTGGGCAACTTCAGGAGTTGGCTGGGTCGATGGTCTCACAGGTTTCATCCGATTCATTCCAGTTGTCGCTTTGAGCTGATTTAGCTCTTGTTCTACCGGATTCGGAGGCGGTGAGTTAGAATTGGGCGATCGCTTTTTCTTAGCCTCCGGCTTACCTCTAGCAATTTCTACTTCGCCGGGCCACCCCCAGAAATGCCACACCGCCACCCACACTAGCGCCACAGCAGATCCTAAAATCTCTTCTTGTGTTTCTGACCATTCTTTCGACTCTCCAAACAGCAGAAAACCGATCGCACCGAGTACGATCGCTATGAGGTTTAGGTAAATTAGGTTGGTCGTGTCGTTAGCGGCTAAGTGCCAACTGGTTGTGTGCCGAACAAAAGATTGGCTGGTGGCTGTCCTGTTGTGTTTCCACGCTTTGCGAGCTTGAATCCCGCCGTAACCAGGAGAGTCGGCGGGCCACCACGTCGCGCCCCAATTAACTAGATGCGCTGACCAATACTGCAAAGCTGCATATCCCACTATCCCGCTTAGCAGTACGCAAATAACTAACAGAAAGGTTGTCAGTGGCAGTAGCTGTATTGGCACTATTTCGGCCGTCGCAACAGTTAGCAGAAAAAACGGAGTACCAGTTAATACTGGAACTAACAAAAGTTCAAGTATCTTTAGAAGGTCTGCATAGAAAATCCATAAGAATTTAAGAATAATTTTAAGCAGCTTTGCAAAGCGGAAGTGATACAGGTAAGCAGATGCGATCGCAGTTCCTAGAATTAAAGCAATCAGCGCGCCCGAAGAGCTTCTGATCGGCAGCATAAAAAGGGCTGTCGGCGGAATTCCCATCACGATTGCTGCTGGCAGTGTGAGAAATGCTATAACGCCTTCCCGCCAGTGCTTCCAAGCCGATACAGTCGGCGGTTGCTGATTGTGTCGGCGAATTTCCACCCACTCTGCAAACTTGGTTAACCCCCAGTGATAGAAAGCAAATAACCAGATTTGGCACAACCAAGCAAGTACGATCGGAGATTCCCAGTCAGAGTTCCTGATGGTGTACCAGTACGTCCTTCTAAATCCGTAGGAATAGTAGTAAGCATTGGGCCACAGTAAAGAAACAATCAGCCAAAAGCTAATGCTTAAGGCAAACCCTCTGGCGCACGATGTAGGATCGGGGAGGAATTTCGGCCAATTATTCATGTTTGGGATAATTTGACGGGATCTCATCAATATTGTCCCATCGCGCCGATCGTTCTGGGCCGTGCGATCGTCCATAAAAATTGCTGCACAGTGCCGGATGTGCCAAGTTGATTAAAACTTTTTTTAAATAAACACTCGTACTCGTTATCCTGTTGAAGGGGATCAGTGCTCTGTGGGCATCCTAAAACTACGCGCGTGCGAAGCTATCCCGAACGCGCGTGCGGGCCCGTTGCGGTAGGGAATCGCTCCAGACAATCCCTTATCCCCTACAATAAACAAGCAATTATTATATTTTGAGTTATCCTGTGAGTCCTACTGCCGAAGTCAGCAATACCCTAAATGCGGGCGCTCTACCAACCGTTACCGCTACCGCAGCCCGCCGCGCTGTTTTTCCCTTCACTGCAATTGTTGGCCAGGAGGAGATGAAACTGGCGCTGCTGTTGAATGTCATCGATCCCAAAATTGGCGGGGTGATGATTATGGGCGATCGAGGTACTGGCAAATCTACCACAATCCGCGCCCTCACTGATTTGCTGCCGGAAATTGAGGTGGTGGCTGACGATCCTTTTAACAGTCATCCCACTGATCCAGATTTGATGAGTGATGAGGTGCGCGATCGCACTATGTCTCAAACGGAGATTAAAATCGCCCGCAAAAAAGTCCAAATGGTAGACTTGCCTTTGGGCGCTACCGAAGACCGAGTTTGCGGTACGATCGACATCGAAAAAGCTTTGTCGGAAGGTGTTAAAGCTTTTGAACCCGGTCTTTTAGCTAAAGCTAACCGTGGCATTCTGTACGTTGATGAAGTCAATTTGCTCGACGATCATTTAGTCGATGTTTTGCTCGATTCTGCAGCCAGCGGTTGGAATACTGTGGAAAGAGAAGGAATTTCGATCCGCCACCCGGCTAAGTTTATTCTCATCGGTTCCGGGAATCCAGAAGAAGGAGAATTGCGGCCGCAGTTGCTCGACAGATTCGGGATGCACGCAGAAATTCGGACTGTAAAAGACCCGAATTTAAGAGTGGAAATTGTCGAACAGCGATCGAGTTTTGACCAAAATCCGCCGGAGTTTCTCGCGAAATATCAGCACGAACAAGATGATATGCAGCAGAAGTTGGTGGAAGCCCAGGAAAGGTTGAAATCGGTAACTATCGATCGAGAGTTGCGGGTAAAAATCTCCCAAGTTTGCGCGGAATTGGACGTAGACGGGCTGCGGGGCGATTTGGTGACAAATCGGGCTGCGAAAGCTTTCACGGCTTTGGAATGTCGCACAGAGGTGACTGTGGACGATATTCGCCGGGTGATGACTCTGTGTTTGCGGCACCGATTGCGGAAAGACCCGCTAGAATCAATAGATTCGGGGTATAAAGTGACTAAAGTGTTCGATCGGGTATTCGGCCTAGAAACAACTGAGGGGTAATTAATAATTGGTAATTGGTAATTGGTAGTGAGGAAACATTTCCCAAATTTTTAATGCCTCCTTCCCAGTTCCAATTACTAATTCTGGCAATGGAAAAACGAATTTTAGGATTAGATCCCGGCTTAGCAAATCTCGGCTACGGGGCAATTTGCTGTCAAATTGTACCGGGCAAACAAGATAAAAATAGCGTTTCCATGATTGATTGCGGCGTCATACAAACAACGCCAAAACAGGAAATGGGACAGCGCTTGAAAACAATTTACGACGATTTGCACGAGGTAATTGAACAGATTAAACCTGATATAGCAATTGCCGAAAAACTGTTCTTTTACAAGATGGGAAATACCATACTTGTAGCCCAAGCGCGTGGCGTTTTGACGCTAGTATTGGCGCAGTGTGGAGTGCCGCTGTTCGAGTTTACGCCGGCTCAAATTAAGCAAGCTTTGACCGGCCGCGGTAATGCGGATAAATCTGAAGTGCAAGAGGCCGTGGCGCGGGAGTTAGAGTTAACTTATATTCCGAAACCGGACGATGCGGCGGATGCTTTGGCGGTGGCTTTGACGGGTTGGTACGATGATGATATTTGTCCGAAGAAAATACAGTTGGAAACAGAAAAAGTTTGATGCAATATCAAATCATGGGCAAATTAAGCACAAATCCGGGCAAGACATCTTCTCCCGATAAACTTACAGGAAATTGTACAACCTCTACTTCGCGAGAAGGGCGATAAATCTCCACTTTTTCGTCTAGAGGATTAATTAACCAACCCAAGCGTAAACCACTGTTTAGATACTCCTGCATTTTCTCCTGAAGCGGCCGCAGCGGATCTGGGGGCGATCGCAATTCAATGGCAAAATCAGGACAGATTGGCGGAAATTTCTCTTGTTCTTCTGCTGTTAAAGCAGACCATCTTTCTAAGCTAACCCAAGCCACGTCTGGAGCTCGATAGCCATTATTAGGCAAGCGAAAAAGTGTAGAAGAACTAAACACTCTCCCTAGCTGCGTTTTACGGTTCCACAAGCCCAAATCTGTAATTAAATAGGCTTTTCGATTGCCGCTAACTCCGCCTGCGGGTGACATAATAATGATTTCTCCTTTAGGTGTCCGTTCAAATTGCCAATCTCTATTCATCTGGCATAAACGGTAAAACTGTTCATCGGTTAGTTCGACAGTATCTAAGTTTAAAGTAACGATTGTCATTTTTCCTAACTCTCTATAAATATGAGTCCTGTCAACCTATTTTAGCGCCGCATTTGGTCAATTTTAACATCACTCCTCATAGCCCGGACTTAAGCTTTAATACGAGGGATTAAGCCCCAGCCCGACTCTTGCGAAGTGCAAAATATTATTTGAAAATGTAATTAAGTTCGATCGCCCAATTCCCACCTCCATCAAAAAATGCTATAATAGCAACTTTAATTGCTAAACTTATCCCGCCAACAGAGAACACAGGAAAATAATATGGTGATTATTACCTCACAACAAATTGCCCAATTTCGCTCGCAATTAGCGGAATATCCCGAAGCCCTAAAAGCCCTAGACGCAATCGAAGATTGCGAAGGCAACATCGAAGATGCAGCGATATCTCTAGCAATTCAAGCGGGACAAGAACCGAATATATCAGAAAATTGGTTAGACGGATTGGCCAAAAGATGCCGCGTTGCTATCTGCAAATCAGAGGTTAAGGAAGAGTTGACAAACGGACAATTGAATGCAGCATTTAGAGATTTAGTTGCCGCAAAAATTTGCCCTGATATTTTGGTGACTTCGGTGATTATTTATGTATTTAAAACTGGGGTGAATGAGTTTTGCGAGCCTCTCGAATATAAACTGTAAAGCCATAGCTGCATTTAAAAATTAGGTGAAGCAAAGCTATCCCGAAGGGTAGGGAATCGCCCTCATTTCTCAAAACATGATACAACGAGGCGATCGCACTTTTTCTCTACCCCTTTGCACTACTGTACCCAGCCGGCCTCAAATCCGGCGACAAACCCAAAGATTTCCCCAGCAAACGAGCAAGTTGCACTAAAAAATTAGCAGTATCTTCGTCACCTTCGCGCGCCATTGAAGCCGATATCTGGATTAGCATTTGCACAAATCCCGCATCAATTAAATCGGAACAGGAACTTAAGACCTCTGGTTCTTGGCCGTTGGGACAGGTAAGCACTCGCTCGATTAAGTTCAAATAAGCCTCTTGACGTTCTGGATTCATTTTGGCAGGAGCTTTACAGTAAATAATTTATTATTACGTTTAACTCACTCCTGTCAATCAGGCGATAGAATAAGCGATCCCCGTTTTTACTCTAGAAACTCCATTCAGTCAGGAATAGACAGAAGCTTAAAGAAAATCTTAAGTTTCTCCATGCTAGTTTAGTCGAGGTAAGCTGGCCCGATGCGCCCCCTAGAATGCAAGCTAAGCTGCGCCAATAATAACCCTAAGATCCAAGGGAATTAAGAATATACAAAATGAAAATAGGAATATTTTTAGGAAATCTAGGAAACCCCGCCATCTACTATCCCAAACTTGCCCCAATTACCGGCGGAGTCGCGGCAAGTATTTTTCTTTGCCAATTATTGCAATGGCAATCACAACAGTCCAACTCCGGCGAATGGGTGAAAACCAACAGCAGCGAAATTGAAAAAGCTACTGGTTTAAATCGCGAAGAACAAGAACTCGCGAGACGCCTGCTCAAAGTGCGATCGCTCCTGAAAGAAAAATTAACAAATCCCAACACGGACACCCTAGAACTCTGGGCGGACATTGACGCTTTCGAGGAAAAACTCAATAACTTTTGGACACCGAATCCGCCAGATATTATAACAGAGATAAGGCGCGAAAGTCACAATCACCCTGTAGAAATCTTCCGCGAAACATCACCCCCAAATCATGTAGTTAAAACCGACAAATATTTCGGGCAACCCCGCCAACAAATAGCTGTGGCTGTCACCCCGAATTACCGATTTAGTGGCCCTTGGAATTCCCAAGAACAACTGCACAAGTTTCAGCGAGCTTTAGAAGCATATGCTCAAGAGCGTAATTTAGGATTTGGCAATCCTTCTGGATGGGCATTTAAAATTATTGACAGCATGACAAAAGGCTTAACCTCGACTTTTTGGGAGGAATTTATCGCCGGAATCCCTTTAGGAGAAAGTCAGAAAGTTAAGCGAGATTGGGAAATCGAACCGGAAGTGCCTTATCCTGCTTTTGAAGAAGAGCGAATTCAGTATTACGTGCACAAAGGCGAACCGCTGGAAGCAGCAGTCTCTAAAGCCCGTGCTGATTTGAGAAACCCGGTTTTGGGCAAAGATTTGTGGGAGGGATTTTTGCGAAAGTGCGATCGCCTTGCCGATGATGCACTCAAAGCAAAACAGCAGGGCGTTGACACACCATATCTGCCCTCTTCCTTCAACGAAAAACCGCCAATTACCAAGGATAGCGTCATGCGGAAATTAGGGGCGATCGCGCCTCAATTTGCCTTAAATCAATCCACATCTGAAATAATTCCTGAACCGCCAAAACTCGAACAAAAAGAGCCACCAACCGCCGCCGAAATCCCCAGTATTTCCTCTTTGCAAAAAGCTTACCAAACTCCTCTGGGCAGAAGTATAGTTGAAAAACAAATCGCTGCAAACCCCGACTGGGGGTACGAAATAGTAGACGGTGAAATAGTCGAATCCATCCCTTTTTAGTAAGCAAATATGAAACGAATTAGCGATATCAACCCGCTGGGAGAAGAGCGACCAACTCCTTCTGAGCAAGAGAGAGAAAAACTGCGGGGGGAAAGGTTGCAGCGAGAAAGAGATGAAGGATATCAAAAATTAGTTGAACTCTGCAATTTAGGCGAATATGACCTGGCCGAGCAGTTGGCAAATCGACATTTTAATTGGGGTTATGAAATAGTTGATGGAATTGTGATGGAAAGGATAGATTGTGATCGTCTTCAATAAGGTATGGTGCGTCGCTATGAGATTTTCGCTCGGATTTAAATATCTTCGATGGCGATGCACCCTACAACTTGATATGTTGTGGAACGGGCCGAAAAGCCTGTTCCTAAGAATGGTGTAAGTGGACTACCGCAATGTCTATGTTATAATTATAACTAAAAATTAAATAACTATTAAAATATGACGACAACTATTAATGCCAAAAACCTAACATTAGCAGAAGTACACCGTCTGTTCGGCTTTGAAAAGCACTACACTAACTCATTTACCTCTCTGTTATCCCTTGAAGATATCACAGAACACGAACAGCAGGAACTTATACAAATTAGGGATGACTTCGATGACTACATTTCAACGGATCGAGTTTCTGAAGGATTGGTAAAAGCTCTGACTACCTTTCCCCTAATGCGATTGGCTGGCTTCTACCGCCGCCCGATTAAAATTAGTTTAGAACAAGACATCGCCGAAATTAGCATTGAAGATGAAGATACAATCGTTAAAGGACGGTTTGATATCTTAGCTGTCAACAGGATAAAACCCATAAGAAGCGATACATATTTTTGGGTTTTGGTGATTGAAAGTAAAAATTCTGGAATCAACGCATTGATGGGTTTATCCCAATTGCTAACCTATGCTTATCAAAGTTTAAAATATCAAGACACAATCTGGGGTTTGACAACAAACGGAATGCACTATCAGTTCGTCAATATTCAGGGGGGCAATAACCCAACCTATCAGCTAATGCCTTTGCTAAACCTGATGGAACCCGACTCTTCAATTTTGTTGCTGCAAGTGTTAAAAGCTATTTGCAAACTATAAAAAAAGAGGCAGGGAAAATTCCCCGCCTCAAGTCGGCAATGACTGTTAACCTAAAAGTTAGATTAGCCAGCCAATACTTTTTAGTAGCCTCTGGTGTTAGGCTTGTGGACGATGAAGCTCAGCACTTGGCATTGCTTCACGTTGTCAAAACCCATGACGCGGATGTAGCAGCTAGGATTTTCTTGACGGCAAGCTTGAACTTCTGCCATGATTTCTTGGACGCTGCGAGCACCAAACAAAGGCAACTTCCACAGAGTCCAGTAGCGCATTTCAGCGGCAGAGGTTTCGTTGAATTCTACGCCGGGAATGTAGCCTTGATCCAGGATGTACTGGAGTTGCTTGGCAATTTGCGCGTCTGTCAGCGGGGGCAAATAGGACAGAGTTTCGTAACGACGCTCTTTAGGTAAAGTCTTCATTTTTTGTATCTCTAAGGTGTGTGTTCGATCGCACTTGTCGATCGATTAACTCGACAAATTATCCAGATTCGGTTCAGAATCTATTGATGTTTCAGGATTACTGCTAGAAACAGACCAATTAAGTTGCGTAGTTCGCTCTAAATGCTGGCGTCTGTGTTCCATATTCGCCTGTTGAATGCCAGTACAAACCATTTCTGGCAAATATTCTGTCACATCGTGAGCCAGATACTCTCGCACAGTCATGATCCGAAATCCTAAATCTTGATTTTCCAAAAGCAACTCTTGAATGTAAGCTTCTCCATCTTGGATTTTGCCCTTAGTGGAAAAATCATTCAACCAGATTGCCAGAGGAGGATTGGTTTCGCTCAACTGAGCGACCACCATCCGCACGGATTGATAGGTTAGGTAACTTGCCAGCACCTTAGCGGTGTCTTTCGCAACTTGTTTGAGATCCATTTTTGACCCCAGCTCCCTCAAATTTTAGATTTTGGATTTTAGATTTTGGATGCAAACTTACTTGTAAATCTTCTTCAAAGATAAAGACTTCCCAGCAAGTTTGCGACCTAAAACCTAAAATCTCAAACCAAAAATCCTTAAAGGGTATCCATTGCCTCGAACTCAAACTTGATTTCTTTCCAGAGTTCGCAAGCAACAGCGAGTTCAGGAGACCATTTGCAAGCTTCGCGGATCACGTCGCCGCCTTCGCGCATCAAGTTGCGGCCTTCGTTACGAGCTTGGACGCAAGCTTCCAAAGCAACGCGGTTAGCAGTTGCACCAGGTGCGTTACCCCAAGGGTGGCCCAAGGTGCCGCCGCCGAACTGCAAGCAGGAGTCGTCGCCGAAGATTTCCACCAAAGCCGGCATGTGCCAGATGTGGATACCACCAGAAGCAACCGGCATGACACCGGGCATGGAGGCCCAATCTTGGGTGAAGTAAATACCGCGGCTGCGGTCTTCTTCGATGTGGTCTTCGCGCATCAAGTCTACGAAGCCCATCGTGATGCCTTTTTCGCCTTCGAGTTTACCCACAACTGTACCGGAGTGCAGGTGGTCGCCGCCGGACATCCGCAAGCACTTGGCAAGCACGCGGAAGTGGATACCGTGGTTTTTCTGACGGTCGATAACTGCGTGCATGGCGCGGTGAATGTGCAGCAAAATACCATTGCGGCGGCACCATTTAGCCAAGGTGGTGTTTGCAGTGAAACCACCGGTCAGGTAGTCGTGCATGATGATGGGGGTTTTGATTTCCTTAGCGAACTCAGCCCGCTCCATCATTTCTTCGCAGGTAGGGGCAGTTACGTTGAGGTAGTGACCCTTGACTTCGCCGGTTTCTGCTTGGGCTTTTTCAATAGCTTCTTGAACGAACAAGAAACGATCGCGCCAACGCATGAACGGTTGCGAGTTGATGTTTTCGTCGTCTTTGGTGAAGTCCAAACCGCCGCGCAGAACTTCGTAAACGGCACGGCCGTAGTTCTTAGCAGACAGACCCAATTTGGGCTTAATTGTACAACCCAGCAAAGGACGGCCGTACTTGTTCAATTTGTCCCGCTCAACGGTAATACCGTGAGGAGGGCCTTGGAAGGTTTTCAGGTAAGCAATGGGAATCCGCAAGTCTTCCAACCGCAGAGCGCGCAGAGCTTTGAAACCGAACACGTTACCGACCAAAGAGGTCAGCAAGTTGGTGACGGAACCTTCTTCAAACAAATCCAAAGGATAGGCAATGAAGCAGATGTATTGGTTGTCTTCACCAGGAACTGGTTCGATGTCGTAGCAGCGACCTTTGTAGCGGTCGAGGTCGGTCAGGAGGTCAGTCCAAACAGTCGTCCATGTACCTGTAGAAGATTCAGCAGCCACAGCAGCGCCTGCTTCTTCTGGGGGAACTCCCGGCTGCGGTGTGACGCGGAAGGCAGCCAAAATATCTGTATCTTTCGGCGTGTAGTCCGGCGTGTAATACGTTAGTTTATAGTCTTGAACTCCGGCTTTATACCCAGCCTTTGATTGAGTTTGGGTTTGCGCGTAAGCCATATCTCGCTTCCTAGTATTCGCTTAATTTTTTTGCCCGATCGCAGGCTGTTAAAAATATATCAACAAAGTGTCACTCTGAAATTTTAATATTCTTTTAATCATCATAAGTATTATTTATTTTGCTTTACATTAGGCAAATATTTGTAACATATCTTATGAAAAGCCAGCGTCGAAGGATGCAGGAGGAAAGGCTGGGGATCGCAGAGTGGGGAGGAATTTCGAGCGAGCGAAATATATTGTGCAGCGAGCCGAACAGGGAATCAATACGGTTTATGTAAAGAATTTAATACTTAAAAATCAGAATTGGTAAGGGGTAATGGGCCAGGGGGAAGTAGTTAGAAATACCTAAAGTTGTGGTTGGGAGTTAAGATCGATCGCCCGATCGATCTCAACTACAATTCAGTATGTAGCAATCTAAAATCCAAAATCTCAAATCCCGTGACTCTGGGCCCGCCAACTCAAAAATCGACAGCATAGCACATAATATGGACAGGACTTGTGCTCTCAAACCAAATCCGTCATTACAGCCATTTAACCTCGCTGAAAACCGGGTTTCTGCGTTAGCAGCGCGTAAGTCTACTATGGATATTTAGCCCCATTTTTACTCTGGTTGTGCCTCACCCCCCTTCAAAAGCCGTTCACTGCATCAATCCAGATTGCCCAAGGCCCTACCCTCAGACTTGGGGCAACAATTTTTGTCATAGTTGCGGGGCTCCGCTGCGGCTAAAAAATCGCTACGTGCCTCTAGAAAGCCTCGGTTCCGGGGGTTTTGCAGCAATTTTCACAGTTTGGGACACAGAAACTGAAACCGAGCGCGTCCTGAAAGTGTTACTCGAAACTTCCGCGAAAGCCCTGAAACTGTTCGAGCAAGAAGCTTGGGTTTTGGCACTTTTGCGGCACCCTGGCGTCCCTAGAGTCGAGCCTGACGGTTATTTTCACGTCCAAACGCAAAATTTTGCAGGCGGGGATGGAAATCCTGCGGCGAAGCGGCTGCCTTGTTTGGTAATGGAAAAGATTCACGGCAAAACTTTAGAAGAGGTTCTCGACGAGCACCCTCAAGGATGTCCCCAGGAATGGGTGTTTAGTTGGCTGAGTCAAGCTGTGGAAATTTTAGAGGAGTTGCATAGGTGTCAAATTATTCACCGCGACATTAAACCCTCAAATTTGATGCTGCGAGACCCGGAATCGCCCCAAGTTTTGCTAAGCAAGGGTTTGGGCGGACTGCAATTGGTGACGATCGACTTTGGGGGAGTTAAACAGATGGGCGGTGTCGAATCCGCGGGAAAAGATTCTCCGAGTTCGACGCGGTTGATTTCGCCCGGGTACAGTCCGCCGGAACAAATTGTGGGAGGCGGTGTGGTGCCGGCGACGGATTTTTATGCCCTGGGGCGGACTTGTATTCATTTGCTGACGGGGAAGTATCCGGCGGAAATTGAAGATCCGATGACGGGGGAGTTGCGGTGGCGCCACATTGTAGCTGTGAGTCCGGCTTTGGCGAATTTGTTAGACGATATGGTGCGATCGAATGTGCAGCAGCGTCCGGCGACTGCTGGCGATGTTCGGGCGCGTTTGCAGGAGATTTATGCTAGGAGTAAGGGCAAAATCGCGTTAGCGAAGCCCTCGAAGAGGATCGCCCCAATGGGTCAAGCTATTGTAGAATTCTGCCGGCAAGTAGTGGTAACAGGGGCGCAAAAAACGGCAAATTTGACGGTTTTGCTGTTCGGCGCGATCGCCCAAATCGTGGTAGCTTCTCTGGATACGGGCTGGGAAATGGTGCTGGGTGCGGTTGGTGGAAGTGCGGGGGCGATCGGCGGTTTGGTTTTGGGTTATGCTTCGCCTATTGGCCCGGAAATTGCCAGTTTTCTGAACGAAGGTTTGCAGCAATTAATTCCTAACATGACTTTCGCTGTCGGGCCCGAAGTGCTGCTGTTTGGGTTGGCGGGGTTCGGAACTGCGATCGGTTTGACGGATGCGGGGAGTTTTCGCCAGCAAAAACAGTATTGGCTGTCTGGATTGATGGGAGCTCAGGGCTATTTGTTGGCGGGTTTGTGCTGGATGGAAGCAACAGCTTCTAGTGGTGTGGAGGGGGTTATTTTGGGAGCTTTTGCGATCGCCTCTATGACTGTGGGAATGGGTTTGCGGAGTCATCAATTAGTTCACGCTTTGGTAGTGGCTGTTTTCTCTACGGGAATGTTTCTGTTGCTGAATGCTTGGAACATTTTTCCGGGGAGTTTCTTTGGGATTTTGTCACTGTCTAACGTTACCTTCGGCTGGCTGCAAGTTTGGGGTTCAATTCTGTTTTTTGGTTTGTTGGGAAGTGCGATCGGGCTTTGTTTGGGCGTAAGTCATTATTTAGTTGTGCCCGTGCTCAGGTGGTTGGGCTGGCGGTAGAAATTAACACCACATCAGTATGCTAATCGAGTCGTTATCAATTAAATTTGTCTCAAGATTTTCAATGGTTGGTGCTCTGGCGATCGCCCTTGTCCTCAGCAGCCCCAATCTAGCCAAAGCCGAATCGCGAGAACAAGCCGTCGATCGATTGACCGATTTCTTATTCTACAGGGTTAATCCTCAGTTAAACAATCGCAAACTCCAAGCGGGCGATCGCGAATATAGCAATCAATGGCGGAGATTGCGCGAAGCGATCGATCCACGAGTTAAGTCGGTACAAGAAGTCTGTTTTATGCCAGCCCCAGAAGAGACAGGATGGGAATTCACGACAATTAACGGCGAAACCTACGAGCAAACCTACGATTTACTTGCAGATACAATTTTTTACAGTCGCCATCCTCAACGCACCGGACAGCCAATTCCCAAAAGCGATCGGATCGGCATTAGTGAATGGTCAGCAATTCGACGCGAAATGTATATTTCCAATTGTGGACTGTGAGACTCGATCGCCTTACACCGCAGCATTTATCCGAAAATAACTCCTAGAGGTCATTTCTACACAACTCTGTAAAAAGAAAGTTTTAAACCGATGAGTATGAAAAGTTGGATATGCGATCGCACTGTTATTACAACCAGAATTATTGCACCCTTGCTTGGACTAATCGCCATTGGATATACAAGTTTGGCGGATGCTGCCCCACAGCAACAACTTCCCAGCATAAATAGTGCAAACATCGATACAACAAGTAAAAAAAATTACCTGAATAATCCAGAAAAAAATTCAACAATCGAGGCTTTAAATAAAAAAGTTCAAGTCAGCCTTGAAAATTCTGTAAATGCCCAAAAAAAAATACCTCTTCAACAAGGTATGCCATACAAAGATGCGCGTCAAATCCTGATTAAACAAGGGTGGCAGCCCAGCTTACAAAGTCAACCCAACCTCAGAGATCGTTCTGTTAAAGAGCTATTTGATTTGGGATATAAAGAGATTAAGGATTGTTCTGGTACAGGAGAGGGGCCTTGTCGTTTTGAGTTTATCAATCAACAAGGAGAACTGCTAGTTATAGTCGCTACGACAAGAGGTGCTGAAAATACAAAACGTTTTGTGAGGAATTGGTGGATTGAGAAAAAGACAAATAGCAATCAACAAAAATCGTCATCAAACATAATTGAAGAAGGTCGTTATTGGTTGGGAGGTACGGATCAGGGTTTAGAGGTAAAGGGAAAACAATATCGATATTATGATGAGTCTAATATCGAGCGACCGTGGCAACCTCTTTCTGAGTTACAATATATCAAAAAAGGCGTTATTTTTGATGGAAAAATTTATTGGTGCTTATCTACTCTCGCACCTAAAACAGGAGGAAGTTCTTGTTCTAGAGATGGATGGCAACAAAAGATTTATCACCAGCGATATCGGGGAGATTGATAATTGTTATTGGGTTTAATCGTGCTAATTAAATCACTTTCAATTAAGTCAAAATCGCATTTTTTAGGGGTGTTGGCGTTAGCTATAGCCCTGGTACTCGGTGTTGCCAATCTAGACTGTGCTACAGCGCGCGATTATGAATCACGAACTCAAGCTGTGGATAGGTTTACGGATTGGTTTTTTTATAGAGTGAATCCTCAATTAGGAGGCCGCAAATTGCGATCTGACGATTCTTCTGCCTACATCCGCGAATGGAATGCTATTCGTAATACAGTCGATCGAGAAATGATTACTACACAAGGAGATTGCGTCGGTGATGCTTTCTGGGACTTCGATTATCGTTCTCATGGGCGATCGCTCGTTAGCGGAGCCCTCGAAGAGGATCGGATTGCAGATACTATTTGGGATATCCGCGATCCATCGGGTGACAAAACTCGTGCAGATGTTTCTAAACAAGAATGGCAGAAGCTTCGTAATTCAATAATTAGAGAGCATTATTGCTATTAATGTGCAACAATTGTCAACCCAAATTAAACAATAAAGAACCACAGCGCTCTCAGTTACAAATATTGTTCAAACATAGATATAATATAATATGTACGCTGAATTGTACGATCTCTCAGTTAAGTTTAACTTTAGTTGGTGAAGTCCCAGGAAATCCAGCAATATGAACCAGAAAATGTATTCTGTTCAAAAATGTTGGTTTTGCCGTAGCTGGACGAGAAGGCAGGTATGATTGTGTAGAACGTCCTGCAGGAGAAGAACCTTGACTTGGCTCAATGATCCAGGAAAATTTGGGTTGAGAAGGGGACTTGAAAAATCAGGGGTTAATTCTTTTGCCCGCAGAGGGAATGCAAAGTTATTTTCGCGTATACAATTTATCTAATTTTCTCATCTTACTCTTAGTCCCCCTCTGCTGGAACGAAAGTTTGACTCTTAAGCGATTTCAATGGCAGAATGATCGATAATATAATCTGCGATCGCCCGGATTTGATATTATAAGTAATATCCAGAAATAATATTATATTTTTGTACTAAAATGTCAGTCACTACTCATCAATTAATTCAGTGGAAACAACAAGGGCGGTCAATTGTTGCCCTGACAGCTTATGATTATGCGATCGCCCAACTCATCGATGAAGCAGGCGTAGATATCATCCTAGTCGGCGATTCCCTCGCCATGACAGTCTTAGGCTACGAGACAACCCTACCCATAACCCTCGATGAAATGCTGCACCACGCTAAAGCAGTGCGCCGCGGAGTTAAACAAGGATTAATTGTTGTCGATTTGCCGTTTTTGACTTACCAAGAAAGTCCCCAGCAAGCCATGCACTCGGCGGGGAGAGTTTTGAAAGAAACTGGCGCTCAAGCTGTAAAATTAGAAGGTGGATATCCAGCAATGGCTGCCACAGTTTCGCAGCTAACATCCGCCGGAATTCCGGTGATGGGGCACGTTGGTTTAACTCCGCAGTCGGTACACCAACTCGGCTACAAAAAACAAGGAAAAACGGCCGAAGCAGCCGATCGCATCATAGCAGAGTCGATCGCCCTTCAAGAAGCCGGTGCCTTTGCGATCGTCTTAGAACACATTCCCGCCGACTTAGCCGCTCAAATTACCAAAAAACTAACTATTCCCACCATTGGTATCGGCGCCGGGCCGCACTGCGACGGTCAAGTTTTAGTTACTTCCGATTTGTTGGGACTTTCCGAAAAACAGCCGCCTTTTGCGAAAGCTTACGCCAATTTGCGAGAAACGATTACCCAAGCTGTCAAAGATTATTCCCTCGAAGTTAGAGAAGGCAAATTTCCCGAATAGGTTCTTAGTGAGGACTTGAGTCCTGAACAATGAGGACTATAGCAATCCTCAATCATTTGTGAATTTCTTACTCCCTCCCCAAGGCATCGGGGAGGGTTGGGGTGGGGTAAAAAAATTACGACTACTCATTTAGGATTGCTATAAAATCCTCACTACAAACCTAATTTACACTTTCGGCTGGCCCTCTTCCTCTTTATCCTTCTCAACAGCTTCATCCTCAGCTAGACCAACCCCTTCCTTAAAACTCCGCAGCGTTTTGCCCAAAGCATTTCCTAACTCAGGAATCTTCTTGGGGCCGAAAATTAGTATGGCAACCACCGCAATAATGCCCATTTCGGGCAATCCCAGACCAAACATACAAAATCTCCTGTAAAACTTGCTCGCTCGTAAGTCAATCTTAAGTCAATCTACTGATATTGTTAAAGTATCTACCTTTTTTCCTGCATCCTGCAACAGTAGAATCAAGTTTAATTAAGCTATCGCACGATAAATAAGAATGTTAGAAACATCCCAGCCTTCTCTGCGCGAGCAACAGCACCATCTCATCCGCGATTTAGCAGACCGGATGGAAGCAGTATGGCATCGCTATCTCGACCTCGAACCCTACCACCTGCCCGCTGAGTTGGGATACGTAGAAGGCCGCTTGGAAGGAGAAAAACTGATCATTGAAAACCGCTGCTATCAAACGCCCCAGTTCCGCAAAATACACCTCGAACTCGCTAAAGTCGGGCCCTTGCTTGACATTCTGCACTGCGTGATGTTTCCCAGACCGAATTATGCTTTGCCGATGTTCGGCACGGATATCGTAGCAGGCAAAGGCCAAGTTAGCGCCGCGATCGCAGACCTTTCTCCCCTCAATCGAGATCGAACTTTGTCGGAAACCTACCGAACCCAACTGGGAATTTTGCCGATTAAGCAATTTTCTTGTCCCCGCCAAATTCCCGAATGGGGGGATATTTTCTCAGAATTTTGTCTGTTTGTGCGCCCAGAGTCGATCGAAGAAAACAGTCGGTTTTTGGATATTGTTGAATCCTACGTTGAAATTCACTGCAAACAGGCAGTCGCTTCCCAACCTGTCTCTGCCACCGACGCATCGGAAATTCTCGACGCTCAAATTTACTACTGCACCCAGCAGCAGCAAAACGACAAAACCCGCCGCGTACTCGAAAAAGCTTTCGGTCAAGATTGGGCCGAACATTATATGACCGAGGTGCTTTTTGATATCCCTAAATAGCTGAAAAGTGTTTACAATACTTAATAGTAGGTGGACAAAACTTAATTAGGAAATCACCTACTTTATAAGTAATGGTAAAGGAATCACGGGTCAAGGATAAATCATTTTTAAAACCCCCAGGGCGAGGAATCATCGGTTTAGCGATCGCCGCCACTCTCATTACCACAGGAGTCGGTTTTTGGCAAGTATCTCAACTTAAAAAAGCCGAAGAGTTACAGGCGGCGGCTGCAACGGCTGCTGCAACTTCCGTCGCCACCCGCAACAGTGTTACCGCTTTGGGTAGGTTGACTCCGCAGGGGGAAGTTATCAAATTGTCGGCCCCTTCGGCGTCGGAGGGAGCAAGAATTGAACTGTTGCAGGTGGAAGAGGGCGATCGAGTCAGTCAAGGACAAATCATAGCAGTTCTCGATACGCGCGATCGGCTCCAAGCAATCCTCCAACAAGCCGACAAAGAAGTCAAAGTCAAACAAGCAGAATTAGCAAAAATTCAAGCAGGCGCAAAAACAGGCGTTGTCGGCGCTCAAAAAGCAGAAGTTGCCAAGTTTGAAGCACAAGTGCAAAGAGAAACCGAAGCCGAACAAGCTAACGTCGCCCGCTTAGAAGCTCAACTGCGAAGAGAAACCGAAGCTGAACAAGCTAACGTCGCCAAATTCGAGGCACAACTGCAAAGAGAAACCGAAGCCGAACAAGCTAATCTTGCTAAATTTGAGGCACAACTAGAAAGAGAAACAGAGGTGCATCAATCCAAATTAGCTAGGCTAGAAGCTCAATTGCGCGGCGAAATTGCCTCTCAAAACGCTACAGTCGATCGGCTAAAAGCCGAATTAACCAACGCCGAAGCCGAGGAAAAACGCAATAAAGAACTCTCAGAAACAGGCGCAATTTCTGCTTCCGCCTACGACACCAAACGTTTAGCAGTAGAGACCGCTCGCCAGAGAGTAAAAGAAGCTCAAGCTGTATTAGAAAAAACCGTGCAAACTTTGCGTGAGGAAATAGTCGAAACTAAAGCCACAGTCAAACAAACAGTAGAAACAGGCAAGCAGGAAATCAATCAATCCCGCGCCAATCTCAGACGCAAGTTAGAAACAGGTAGGCAGGAAATTAACCAAGCCAGAGCCACCTTAAATCAAAAGATAGAAACTGGTAGAGAACAAATCAATCAAGCCGAAGCAATACTCAAACAAAAAGCAGAAACAGGCCAAGAACAAATCAATCAAGCCAAAGCAAATCTAGACCAAATTGCCGAAGTCCGCCCCGAAGATGTGCAAGCCGCCCAAGCCGCCGTCGAAAGTGCGATCGCCACCAAACAAAAAGCTCAAGTAGATTTAAACTTAAGTTACGTCAAAGCACCCGTATCCGGCTACATCCTCAAAGTTCACAGCCGACAAGGAGAACGTGTCAACACTCAAGATGGCATCGTAGAACTAGGCGGCACCGACCAAATGTACGCCGTAGCAGAAGTTTACGAAACCGACATCGCCAAAGTGCGAAACGGCCAGCGCGCAACAGTCAGCAGCCCCGTATTTGCAGGCACTTTGGCAGGAACCGTCGATCGCATCGGCAAACAAATCGGCAAAAAAGATGTCCTTAATACAGACCCCGCCGCCGACACCGACGCGAGAGTTATCGAAGTAAGAATTCGCCTCGATCCGGAATCGAGCAAGAAAGTTGCAACCCTAACAAACTTGCAGGTTGAAGTCAAAATAGATATCTAAATTTTACCTTGACAAAACTTACGCATGGGCACTCAAGAAACCGGGTTTTTTACCAAGATTAAGGGTGTGAATCAAATATAAGGGTAAAAAACCCGGTTTCTCAACACCCGTGCTTAAATCCTAAAATTATTCAATCCAAAATCCAAAATCTAAAATCTAAAATCTAAAATCTAAAATCTAAAATAGATTGACTCTTATGGCAAAAATACCACTAGCTTGGGCACAATTAACCCGCGAAAAAATGCGCTTAGCCGTCGCATTAGCCGGCATTGGCTTCGCCGACTTGCTAATGTTTATGCAGTTCGGATTTAGAGACGCACTATTTGAAAGCTCCATCACCTTTCACTCGAAGTTAAAAGGTGATATTTTTATCACCAGCACTCAGTCTACGGCTTTAATAGCCATGAAAAGTTTTCCCCAGCGTCGCTTGTATCAAGCTTTGAGTTTTGACGGTGTTACAGCAATTAGTCCCGTATATTTAGGCTTTGGATTGTGGAAAAACCCCGACCCCAACCAGCGAAATACTCGGCAATTGATGGTAATTGGTTTTGACCCCGCTCATCCCATCTTTGATCTGCCTGAAATCCAAAATAATTTGGACAAAATCAAAATTTCAGATGTGGTTTTATTTGACCAAGCTTCCCGGCCGGAGTTTGGGCCGGTAGCAGAATATTTCAAACAGGGAAAAGTTGTTGAAAGTGAAGTTGACAATCGCCGCGTTAGGGTAGATGGTTTATTTACTATAGGGGCCTCTTTCGGTGCCGACGGAAATCTTGTCACCAGCGATTTGAACTTTCTGCGGATTTTTTCGACGCGGAGAACAAGAGGTTTAATCGATATAGGTATTGTTCACTTGCAGCCGGGAACAGATGTTAAGGCTGTTGTTGATAAAATGAGGGCAACTTTGCCGAAAGATGTGATAATTTCTACTAAACAAGAGTTTGTAGATTTTGAAAAAAAATATTGGCAGGAAAGTACCTCAATCGGATTTGTTTTCACTCTCGGCGCGGCAATGGGATTTATCGTTGGGATAGTGATTGTTTATCAAATTCTTTATACTGATGTTACCGATCATTTACCCGAATACGCTACGCTAAAGGCGATGGGATATAAGGACATTTACTTTTTGGGTGTGGTGTTTCAAGAGGCTTTGATTTTGGCAATTATTGGTTATTTGCCGGGGTTTGGAGTTTCTTTGGTGCTGTACAATTTAGGGAGAAGTGCTACGAGTTTGCCGATGTATATGACTTTGGCGAAAGCTATGACTGTTTTTATTATGACAGTTGTCATGTGTGCTGTGTCGGGGGCGATCGCAGTGAGGAAATTGCAGGCGGCAGATCCGGCAGATATATTTTAACGAAGGAAGCAGGAAGCAGAAAGAATCAAAAAAGAAGAAAGAAGGCAATACCAATTACCAATTACGAATTAACAGCTACAAATTACCCATGAATATTTTACCAGTTGTTTCGATTAAAAATCTCAATCATTCCTTCGGTGAAGGACAACTTCGCAAACATACCTTATTTGATATCAACCTCGAAATTTATCCGGGCGAAATCGTGCTGATGACTGGACCTTCTGGGTCTGGTAAAACAACATTGTTAACCTTGATTGGAGCTTTGCGATCGATCCAAGAAGGTAGTCTTAAAATTCTCGACCAAGAATTGCGGGGAACGCCGAAAAATAAATTAGTTAAAGTCCGTCGCGACATCGGCTATATTTTCCAAGCTCACAATTTGCTTAAATGCTTGACAGCTAGGCAAAATGTGCAAATGTCCCTCGACCTGCACAACCATCTTTCTCCCCAAGAAACTAATGATAAAATAGAGGAAATGCTGCAAGCTGTAGGCTTGGGAGAAAGAATAGATTATTACCCCGACAGTCTTTCTGGTGGCCAGAAACAAAGAGTTGCGATCGCCCGCGCATTAGTCAGCCAGCCGAAATTAGTATTAGCAGACGAACCCACAGCAGCCCTAGACAGTAAATCAGGTCGAGATGTGGTAGAAATTATGCGAGGTTTGGCCAAAGAACAGCACTGCACTATTTTGCTTGTCACCCATGACAACCGCATTTTAGACATAGCCGATCGCATTATTCACATGGAAGACGGCTACCTCGCACAAGATACATCAACAGCGGCTGCCACAGGCGTTCTTTCGGGAAAATAATATTAACCCACCTCAACTTATTTCCGAGAACCAGGACGCTTTGCTCCTACCTTGGCAGGACTTTTCGTTGCACCTTTGGCTGGAGTTTTAGAACTACTTTTGCCACTTTTTTGACCCTTAGCTCCTATCAATTGGCTATCATTGGCATTTGTAGGTCGGCCCGCAGGCGTTCTCGTAGTCCTAAAGGTAACATTCACCCCTTCATTCGACTGTTCCAACACCAACATCGGCGTCGGCTTGGCTTTTTGATCCCACTCAATATGAACGATGCGACCTTGAATTGTCGGCTGCCAACTGTCGTGGTCGTCTGAAGGACTCAGATAAGTTTCCAAACAGTCAATAATTTGATTAATTGTCGCTGATGTTGCCTGAGTCGGCAGTTTCATCAGCTTAATTTGAATCCGAAACAGCACTCGTTTTTCTATTTTTACCGCCGGATCGCCAGTTTCGTATTCGATATCAAACATCGAATCCACTTGCCTGCCACTGCCCGCATTCCCGTTTTTATCTCCCACTGCCCCCTGAGTCGGACGCAGAGCAATACTAATTTTTTCTTTGACTTTTACCTTAATCTGGTTCACAATGGCAAAGTGAAATACTTCTTCCGCCATTCGCATTCTCAGGTAGTCTAAATTAAAGTCTCGCGAGTGGATAAGGTCGGGATTCTTTTCCATCTTTAACATGGTTTCCAGAGCCATTTTGTATTTTTTCTGGAGTTCTCGATTTCTAAACTCCTCAAATTTGAGCTTTTTACTCAAATCGTCGAGTTTTAGCTTGGTAAACACCGCTAAACCGATAAGCAATAACAACAGTAATCCCGACGCTCCCATGAAGAGTTGGTCTGAGGACGGATCTCCGGGTTTAGCCTGTTTAGGTTTGGGAGAGGCTACTGCCAACCTTGGTTCTACAAGGATTATTTGGGTTGACATGGGCTTTTAAAGGGTAAAATTTGACGCTATATTTATACAGGACTCCAGAGTAGAGCTGGTAGTGCAACTGGATCAACCCACATTGACATCATTCCACCATCATCTTGGTACAACTGGATTTCTGCAACTGGAGCACGCACCCTCTAATTAATACTTTATCTTTAACTGCAAGCCAGTTTCCGAAATATCGGAAAATCGCGTGCTGGTACTGACCAATTGAAATGGTGAATTGTCTGTAATATATTATACCAATACAGCTAAAAAAAATGTTTGTTCGAGGGTCTCCTTTTCTAGAAAAATAAAAAGAAATACACATAAATTAATAGTAACTCTGGGAGCCAGCAGCGGAAAACATCAAGCAGAACAGCCGATCGCCCGGACGATCGAGGGGCGGACGTTGGGAGAGTGCTAATTCCTACTGTTGGCTAACTCCCGCCGTGCAAGCCCACCGGGCGGCTTGCTGTGAAAGTCGAGCTGTGGTGCGATCGAACAACGTCTCCTTAGCTAAGATTACAGCTAATACCACCAATATTCGATCGTGACCTACGAACCCCTGCATCACAAATATCGCCCTCAGACATTTGCCGAATTAGTCGGTCAAGAGGCGATCGCCCAAACGCTCACCAGCGCCATCCTACAAGAGCGCATAGCACCAGCATATCTATTCACCGGCCCCAGAGGCACCGGTAAAACCTCTAGTGCCAGAATTTTCGCCAAATCTCTCAACTGTATTTCTACGGTTGCCCCTACCCCGACACCCTGTGGCAAATGCAACGTTTGCCAAGAAATTGCCCGAGGTTCGACACTAGATGTCATCGAAATTGACGCAGCCAGCAACACCGGAGTAGATAACATTCGGGATTTGATCGAACGAGCTCAATTTGCCCCCGTACAATGCCGCTATAAAGTATATGTAATCGACGAAGTTCATATGCTCAGTACCCAGGCATTTAATGCCTTATTAAAAACATTAGAAGAGCCGCCCGATCGCGTTGTATTCGTCCTCGCAACAACCGACCCACAAAGAGTATTACCAACTATTATTTCTCGTTGCCAAAAGTTCGACTTCCGCCGCATCCCCCTCGATGCAATGATTGCTCACTTGCACAAAATTGCCCAATTAGAAAATATCAATATTGCCAGCGATGCAGTACAAATGGTTGCTCAAATCGCCCAAGGTGGTCTGCGAGATGCCGAAAGTTTGCTCGACCAACTAAGCTTATTTCAGGGTGAAGTAACAGTCGAAAAGGTTTGGGATTTAGTCGGTGCAGTACCCGAAAATGACTTAATGGATTTGCTGCAAGCTATTGATACAGATAACGCTACAGCACTAATAGACATGACCCGCCACCTCATGGATCGCGGTCGGGAACCGCTAATCGTGCTGCAAAGTCTCGCCAGCTTTTACCGAGATTTGCTAATAGCTAAAGCTGCACCAAAACGGTCAGATTTAGTAGCTTTAACATCGGCAACTTGGGAAAAACTGGGGGATTTTGGCCGCCATTGGGATGCGGAGTTGATTTTGGCAGGTCAGAAACATTTGCAAACCCACGAAGTGCAAATTAAAAACACTACTCAGCCGCGTTTGTGGCTGGAAGTAACGCTATTGGGATTGTTGCCCTCAGCAATTAGAACTCAGCAGCAACCAACAGCGGAACCAGCTAAAAATATTACTCAACCACCACAAAATCACCCCCCCCAACCCAGGGCGGGCACGGGGGCACCGCCCCTACAATCGGGGGGGAGTCAGATATCTAATATTGAACAATCTTCAGTTCCCAATTCGCAAAATCCTCCGCCTCAGTCGCAGCCTGTGGCTAATCGAACAGAAAGCCCACCTCCTGCAGCGATTCCCGCACCTGTACCAACTGCTGAAACGAATCAAACAAATTATTCACCGACTAATTCAGCCGATGAAATCGATTTAAATCGAGTGTGGGAACAGGTACTTGACCGCGTGCGGCCGCATGGAACTCAATCGCTGCTTCGCCAACATGGACAGCTAGTAATTTTTAGCAATAATACTGCTCATGTTAAGATTAGTTCCCAGCCGTTGCTGAATATGGTTAAAGACAAAGTAGCTAATATTGAAGAAGCTTTTTTGCAAATTTTTAACCGTCGAGTAACAGTAAAAGTGGGATTGACAAATCCCGCTGAAACTAATAATTCCCGCGCTAAGGATTTGCCAAGTTCTAACGGACGTGTTGGCGAAAATCCCAGGAATTCTCATCCTGCGGATGATGTCGGCCAACAGGTGCAGAACTCGGCGAGTTCGGAGATTACAGATGATTTTTTGGGGAATAGGGGAGAAGAACAAAAACACCCGCCAGCGCCTGAAAATACCGCCGTTAATGTGCCCCTAATTTCCGAATCACGATCGCTCACCAACGGCTCTACAGCCTCTCAAAATGACTTTAACGCTCAGGCTATAGCGGTGCGTGATGACGCTCAATATGTCGCGAATACGGCTAGGAAATTGGCTGATATGTTTGACGGGGAAGTAGTCGATTTGTCGGATGACCTGGAGATTTGGGAGTCGAAAACTTTTAGATTGGAATCTGAACCGGATTTTTCCGAGTTATCTTCTGAGTTAGGTGAGGATGATTTTATAGATTGGTAATGTAGATCACTAAAAAAACCGGGTTTTATCAGGTTCGGGTAATTACTTATAATGTGAATTCGGCCGCTCGAACTTGAATTCGGGCGCTCGAACTTGAATTCGG
>NZ_JAUBTF010000062.1:0-38383 GCF_036702355.1 Microcoleus sp. D3_18_C4 | reverse complement strand
TCCTCAATCTTGGCCCTCTTGTTGGCCTGTTGTTTCTAACACCTCCTAATTGTAAAAAACCTACACTTGTAAGCTCCCCCTCTCTCCTCCTCCTCCTCCGCTGTCCCACGGACGATCGCATAAATGTTACAACCGAGTTAAGCGACCATATTCGGAACCTATGGAAATAGTAGTGACGCTGGTGCTGGGTTCGGTGCTGTTGGTCTGGGGAATGCGGTTCAGGCGGGTGTTAATTCGATCGTCCGTTACAGAAGAGGATTTGTTTAAGGGCAGAAATTTCCTCGCCCTGGCTTTCGGGATGCGAGCGCCTGCGAACACTTTGACTTGGATGCCGACTGTTTGACAAGCTGGGAGGCCAGGGAGATCAATTCATGACTCAATGCTATCAATTGCTCGTCTGCTATCCCAAAAAACTGAGCGCCATTTAGACAATTGAATTGAGATTTTGGGCTGCATCGTTCAATTGTTGAGTGCCTACTTTGGTTTGAGTAATACCACTAGCAGTTTCTTTTGCTGCTAGGTTGAGGCTGTTCATCGCCTCCACTACTTGTTGAATGGCCACTGCTTGTTGTTGAGCAGTTAGAGAAATTTGTTGATTGTTCAATACCACATTGTTAACAGCATTTGCTATTTCCGAGAAAGCTGCTGCCGTTTCTTGACTGATGTTTGTTCCTTCTTCTACTGTTTTAGTACCTTCCTTTGTCACCCTTACGGTAGAATTTATCGCATTCTTGATATCATCGACTAGGCGGTTAATTTTCGCGGCTGATTTCTTACTTTGGTCTGCTAGTTTGCGGATTTCTGTGGCTATGACAGTAAAACCTTTGGCGTTTTCGCCCGCCCGGACTGCTTCTACTGAGGCATTCAGTGCCAGCATATTTGTTTGATTGGCTAAATCTGTGACATCAGTAGAGATATTGCCAATCTGATGGGTTTGTTCGCTCAATTGCAGAATTTGTGCCGCTATCGCCCCGACATTTTCTTTCAATATTGTCATCGATTTCAGGGTTTGCTCCACTGCTAGGGTTCCCCTTTCAGTGCTCTTTAAAGCTTGCCGTGCAGATTCCGCACCAGCTTGGGCTTGCTGGGCTGATTGTTGGGAAGCAGCGCCCAATTCATCCATTGTGATTGTAGTTTGATTTACAGAGCTCGATTGGTGTGCGGCTGTGCGTTCCTGTTGTTCCACTGTGGCCGCAATTTTTGTGGAAGAACTGGCGATCGTATTTGCTACCTGATTGATTGGTCGGATAATTTTATCAAAAATAAATAATACAATAAATGAACCCAATACTACAGCAACAACCGTACCTCCTATAGAAACAATCGTCGCTAATTGCTCCGACTGTTTTGCTAATTTTGTTCGTTGAACCAGTAAAGCATCTTCTACCTTAAGCATTTCTGCCAGCTTATCCCTGATTTCATCCATAAATATCTTGCCTTTACCTGAAATTACCAATGCTCTTAGTTCGGGTTCTTTTCCAGCTCTTTTCAGAGATATAGTTGCCGCTAATTCATCTAGTTTTTGCTGAGCAAAATTTTCAACTTGCTCCAACCTTTTAACTTGCTCAGGGTTATCTTTTATTAGCTCTTTTGTATTATTTACTGTTTTATAAAAGGCGAGTCTCCCCTTTTGGTAAGGTTCTAAAAATTCCTCATTTCCAGCGAAGATAAACCCCCGCTGTCCTGTTTCAGCATCCAATAAATCTTTTTCTAGGGCTTGCAAATTTGTCTTAACTACATAAGTGTGCGTTTGCAACTCAATAGCTGCGGCTAAATTATCCATACTCAATTTAGTGGCCAATCCGATGCTAATCATTAACAAAAAAATTGAGCCGAAGCCCAACGGAACTACTTTCCTAAGCCGAATAATATTTGGGGACATTTCCCTTTTTACTCCTTGATTAGTTATTTACTTTGGCAAAACAGATAGTGTGAAAAATGATTCCTTGCGTAAGTCCTATTAACCTAAGTTGCTAGTTATGTCCTATACATTGATTCACCCTCTCCCCAACCCCTCTCGCACCTCCCCCAGCCGCTCCTACAAGAGGAGGGGGGGAAAAGGAAAAAATTTTATAGATGGGCGAGAAGCTTTAATCCTGCTCTTGCTCCCCTTCTCCCCCGGTGCGGATTTGCGGGCTGGGGGATGAGGGGGAATAACTAGCAACTTGCGTTATTAGTCTATTTCTTTACGCAGATATCCGTCGATGTTAGTAGGGTTTTTCATTAGCGACTCTAGGGGCGGGTTTAATGGGCAATATAATAAATATTATTACTTGACAGCCACAGAAAACCAGCCTCTACCCACTAACTTACACAATTGAATTGAGATTTTGGGCTGCATCGTTCAATTGTTGAGTGCCTACTTTGGTTTGAGTAATACCACTAGCGGTTTCTTTTGCCGATAGGTTGAGGCTGTTCATCGTATCCACTACTTGTTTAATAGCAACGGCTTGTTGTTGAGCAGTGAGAGAAATTTGTTGATTGTTCAATACCACATTGTTAACAGCATTTGCTACTTCTGAGAAAGCTGCTGCCGTTTCTTGACTGATGTTTGTTCCTTCTTCTACTGTTTTAGTACCTTCCTTTGTCACCGTTACGGTGGAATTTATCGCATTCTTGATATCATCGACTAGGCGGTTAATTTTCTCGGCTGATTTCTTACTTTTATCTGCTAGTTTGCGGATTTCTGTGGCTATGACAGTAAAACCTTTGGCGTTTTCACCCGCCCGGACTGCTTCTACTGAGGCATTCAGTGCCAGCATATTTGTTTGATTGGCTAAATCTGTGACATCAGTAGAGATATTGCCAATCTGATGGGTTTGTTCGCTCAATTGCAGAATTTGTGCCGCTATCGCCCCGACATTTTCTTTCAATATTGTCATCGATTTCAGGGTTTGCTCCACTGCTAGGGTTCCCCTTTCAGTGCTCTTTAAAGCTTGCCGTGCAGATTCCGCACCAGCTTGGGCTTGCTGGGCTGATTGTTGGGAAGCAGCGCCCAATTCATCCATTGTGATTGTAGTTTGATTTACAGAGCTCGATTGCTGTGTGGCTGTGCGTTCCTGCTGTTCCACTGTGGCCGCAATCTCTGTGGAAGAACTAACAATCATATTGACTGACTGATTCATGCTCTTTGCAATGCCTGAAGCAATCCACAAAGCGATCGCAATTGCCGTAAGTGCAGCTAAAGCAGTGCTTAAAATCACCACTGTAGTCAGGAACTGCAAAGCTTGAATTTGCTCTTTTTCTTGATCAATTAAAATCCCTTCCTCGGTGCTTTGAAACTCCTTAGCTATAGCATCAACCTGACGAAGCTTTGGTACAATTTGGCTCTTCCATAAGTTAAGTCCCTCGTCTTGCTTACCTTTATCAACCAAAGAAAAGGCTTGTCTATAGCCTTGGTCTATCTGATTTTTTAAGACCTTCATTTCATCTAGCCGCTGGCGCTGTTGCGGGTTTTGTGCCCGATTAAGTAAATCCTGATAGGATTTGTCAAAGCTGTTTTCCTCTTCATTGTATTCAGTTAAGAAAGCACTATCTTTGGCCAAAAAATACCCACGAGCAGCTTTTTGCATACCTGCAAATCCTAGCTGTTGAGCTTTTAATGCTAGAACAACCGCATGAGAATTATTTAGAACCTTGGCTTTTTCTTCGACTTCTTTAGCATTAAAGAAAACCAAACTAGCTGCTCCAACTGAAAGCAAAATCGGTAGGGAATATCCCCACAGAATACGCTCTCTTAATTTGGTGGCTTTGAAGTTAATCATCTTAATTTTTTCCTATCTTTAAAAAACAAACAAATTAAGCCACTTCAAAGCCAGGGGAACTGCATATCCGAGCCGCCTCCGGTTTCTCAGCTTTAAGTTGGCAAACATGGCAATATCTCCTGTTGGGTTAGGTAGCTAAATTATCTGATTCTCAACCATTGACTCAGACTCATCAAGAAAAACCTGAAAAAACTTAATATCGAGCCAGCTATGCAGGTCAAAGCCTTTAGGATTAAGGGTTGTTTTACCTGCTTCGATTTTGGATAAATCCTGTTTATTCGATTGTAGCGAGAAATTCAGGAACGAAACCCAAACATCGTCAAATTCTCTCCCCCCCTGTTCCTCTTTCCCACTGTTCCTCTCTCCCACTATTGATTTGGGATCAAGTCGATCGCATAAATGCTAAAACCTAGTTAAGCAACAAAATTTTGAGTTCATGGAAATAGTAGTGACGCTGGTGCTGGGTTCGGTGCTGTTTGTCTGGGGAATGCGGTTCGGGCGAGTGTTAGTTCGCTCTGGAGTGACAGCTAATGATTTGTTTAAGGGCCGAAATTCGATCGCCCTGGCTTTCGCCATGCGATCGCCTGCTAACACTTGGACTTGGATGCCGACTGTTTGACAAGTTGGGAGGGCTGCGAGCTCAATTCATGACTCAATGCTATCAATTGCTAGTCTGCAAGCCCAAAACACTGAGCACCCTTTAGACAATTGAATTGAGATTTTGGGCTGCATCGTTCAATTGTTGAGTGCCTACTTTGGTTTGAGTAATACCACTAGCGGTTTCTTTTGCTGCTAGGTTGAGGCTGTTCATCGCCTCCACTACTTGTTGAATAGCCACTGCTTGTTGTTGAGCAGTTAGAGAAATTTGTTGATTGTTCAATACCACATTGTTAACAGCCTTTGCTATTTCCGAGAAAGCTGCTGCCGTTTCTTGACTAATTTTGGTTCCTGATTCTACTGTTTTAGTACCTTCCTTTGTCACCGTTACGGTGGAATTTATCGCATTCTTGATATCATCGACTAGGCGGTTAATTTTCTCGGCCGATTTCTTACTTTGGTCTGCTAGTTTGCGGATTTCTGTGGCTATGACAGTAAAACCTTTGGCGTTTTCGCCCGCCCGGACTGCTTCTACTGAGGCATTCAGTGCCAGCATATTTGTTTGATTGGCTAAATCTGTGACATCAGTAGAGATATTGCCAATCTGATGGGTTTGTTCGCTCAATTGCAGAATTTGTGCTGCGATTGCCCCGACATTTTCTTTCAAAATTATCATCGATTCCAGTGTTTGCTCCACTGCTAGGGTTCCCCTTTCAGTGCTCTTTAAAGCTTGCCGTGCAGATTCAGCACCAGCGTGGGCTTGTTGGGCTGATTGTTGGGAAGCAGCGCCCAACTCATCCATTGTGATTGTAGTTTGATTTACAGAGCTAGATTGCTGTTTTGCTGTGCGTTCCTGTTGTTCAACTGTGGCAGCAATCTCTGTGGAAGAACTGGCGATCGCATTCACTGCGTTACTAATTGTTTTAGCAATACCTGAAGAGATTAAAAAGGCAGCAAGTAAGGCGATTGTGATGCCTAAGACGGCACCGACCAAAACGGCAGCGACTAAAAATCTGATATTTTCTTCTGCGTTGGAAGTTGCAGCGTCCATAATTTCATGCTCTTTTTCATTAAAAGAGCGATTTACTTCGTTAAATTCATTGATGATTAATGTCCCTTTTTTTGTGGCAAAAACTTCTAGCGCTTCTTTTTGCTTTCCTTGCTTGACTAAATTAATCATTTGTCCACCAAAATCATCATATTGTTTTTGTAAGCCCATCATTTTTTGCAATCGCTCTTTTTGGCTGGGATTTTCAATCGTCTTGCCTAGAGATGCTGCTGTTTCTTCAAATGTTTGTAAACTTTTTTGATAAGCATTTAAATAATCTCCATCCTTGATCAGAATATAGCCCCTAGTATCTGCCACCATCTGGGCCATGTAAAAACTCATATAATCTGTCCCTTCTATGGCAATAAGCGAGATTTTTGTTTGTTTATATGACTCGGCTATCTTACTGGCGCTAGAGAAAACTGGCGCTACTAATCCTACAAATAAAGCAATGGGAACTGCATATCCGAGTAACATCCGGTTTCTCAGCTTTAAGTTGACCAACATAGCAATCTCTCCTTTGGGGTTAGGTAGCTGAATTATCTGATTGTCACCATTGATTCACACTCATAAATAAAAACCTGGCAAAACTTAATGTCGAGCAAGCGATGCAGGCCAAGCCTTTAGGATTAACGGTTGTTCTACCTGCTGCGATTTTGGTTGGATACATCTTCTTTATTCGATTGTAGCGGGCAATTGAAGAACGAAACCCAAACATCGTCAAATTCTCTCCCCCACTCTTCCTCTCTCCCACTCTTGATTTGCCTCCAAGTCGATCGCATAAATGTTACAACCTAGTTAAGCAACAAAATTTTGAGTTCATGGAAATAGTAGTGACGCTGGTGCTGGGTGCGGTGCTGTTTGTCTGGGGAATGCGGTTCGGGCGAGTGTTAGTTCGATCCGGAGTGACGGCTAATGATTTGTTTAAGGGCAGAAATTCGATCGCCCTGCTGTTTTTGGGTTTTTATATTGCTTTGCTGCTACTGGCTCTAAATATGCCTCAAATGCCAGCTTTGCCGATCGAGTGGCGCTTTCACGGGATGCGAGTTACTTGGACTTTGCTACGAGTGATGTTGATGGGAGTCTGCGGTATTGGGTTTAGTATAAGTTGGTTGACAGCGCGACCCCAAGTAATCGCAGTAATCTTAATTGGTTGCTTGGGATTGGGAGGATTTACAGGCGCTGAAAACTATTTCATGGCGCCAATTTACGATGATTTAATAGATAATTTGCAGCCAAACGGTGTATTTCGGCAAACATCTAACAGCAGTTGCGCCCCCGCGGCCCTAGCAACAGTGTTAAGGCGTTGGGGAATCGAGGCGACGGAATCGAGTGTAGCGCGTTTTGCCCGGACGAGTCGCTTGGGAACTTCCATGCCGCAAATAATTGTAGCAGCAAGAGCTTTAGGCGTAAATGCGATCGAACTAAGGCCTACTTGGGAGCAAATTCAGCAAATTAATCGCCCCGGAGTTCTAGCAGTTTGGCTATTTGACGGCCCTCGGAAGCTACCCCACGCGGTCGCTTTGCTGGGCATGAATGACAGTGTAGCTGCCATTGGAGACCCGGCGCGGGGCAGGATTTTCTATTTAGATAGGGCAACTTTTACCCAGATTTGGCGCGAAGAATACGTGCCGATTTTTCGTTCGGCGGATATCTTGTTAAGTAACAAACAAGCTGTTGACTATTTGAGTAAATTAGGATATAATAGCGGCAATTTAAAAGCAGATATCGAGCGCTTTCAAACAGATAAAAAATTGCAAGTCAGCGGTCACTTAGACCGGATGACGGAATTAATGTTGAGCGGCAGTTTTTTGCAAGAAGTCCCCAGATTGGATGGGAAATAGTTATTGAAAATCGTCAACCGTAGAGGCAAGAGGAATTGTGAAGTCTTTTTTAAACAATAGTTGAGCCATCCGTTCCTAGCGATCGCAAAAAATCGCTTGCACCTTCGTAGCATGGCTGCCTGAAATTACCGTAAACGTAGGCAGTTGCCTCTAATTCCTCCTATATTTTTACGGTCGATCGCACATTGAGTACGCCTCACCGTTTTTGACAATTGGGAACAGTTGAATCGCTCATTTTAGGCTCAGACAGCTTGACTTCCCATCCAGGTAAATTCCACCAATTAACTCGCTGATTCGGCTGAATCCAGAAGTTTAGTTGTGTAATCTTACCATCCTCAAATCTGAGTCTGGGAAAGTTAGGATAACTGGTATCATCGGTTTCGCGATAAGTGCGTCCCAGGTAATTTAGGCAGGTCGTTAATCCCTCAGTAATTCCCAATTCTTCGACTCCCGTTCCCTTCAATTTGGCATCATCGTAGCTGAAAGAACCGTCGAATGAATTGCCCGCTAACCCGCCTTTAGTAACAGTGATGGTGAAATCGTAGGTTACGGGAACTGCGTAAGCTTGGGTTGCAGTTACAACTGTGCTCAGAATAGTAGTGGCGATGGCCACCGATAGTTTTGAAATTGCTCGCACACTCGCATCCCGAAACAGAACAACACTATAAATTTTGTTTTCAGCCATCGGGAAACTCCTTAACTACGCTTGTGTCGTAAGTGATTTACCGGATATGATATCATACGTAATCAGTTAAATGCGATCGCAGTCGAGTGCCAAGCGAACAAAAATTACCGCATCTGGTTAATCATGTATACTTTTTTGCACGGAAAACCGCAAGATAAAACACTCGTCTTTAATCGCCCAGAATTAACTCAGTAGATTGAACAATATTCATTCCCGCCGCCGCAAATTTTTGATAAGCTGCATCTGCTTGTTCCGTAAAATCAACAACACCCGGAACCACCACAGGCGAAGTGCAATCTTCCAGCAAATAAACCTTCTTTGCCAAATTCGGATCTCGCGCCAAAATTTCCGTTAACAAATCATCAATTGTCCAAGCAACGCAGTGACTTTTGGCTTGTCCGGCAATAATTACTGCATCAAAATCGAGTAATTTATCAATAAACTTAGCATTCTTTTCAGCAATCGGATTGCCGTCGAATCCCTCTAAAACTTCCGGCCGCAAAACCGAATAATTTTCTGTCAGTGGATTATCCCCTTTGATCTCAAAAAGTGCTTGGCTGTTGCGGGCTATAGTATGAAAAAATACTGCTTCTTCCACCGCAGAAACCAGGGCGTGTCCGATGCCACCTAACATTGAGTGATAGGGCCAAATTGTGAGGGGATATTTCCCATCGTCGCTGAGTTTCTTGACGTAGTGGCAAGCCTGTTTTTCCAGTGCTGAAAAATTAGCCCCGCTGATGCTGTGGGCTATGGCGGGATTGACTTTCCAAATGCCTTGCTGCACGTCTTCGAGTGTAATAGAAGTTGCCGCTGGTAGGGGGTGTTCGCCTGCTTCGTTGATCCAAAAAATTGGATGAAAAATTTGCATGGCGGTGTGGGTATCCATTGTCGGCGCAATGGTTGTAATTGCGTTTAAATTGCGATAAATAAATTCGCACAGTCGCAGGTTGTCATCGACAGCACCGCTACCGGAACGCCCGCCCACAAATAGTTCAAATTCGGGCAAACAAAAGGTATTTTGGGCATCGATTATCAGCAAACAAATGCGGTTTTTGTCGCTGGATGCTGGCTGGATGCTGTGCTGCTTTGTCCAATCTTTCGCTTGGGTTCCCAGTTCTTGGTAGGGGACGCGCCAGACTTCGCCTACTTTTTTGGGGTCGAAATGTTCGGGGATTGGAAGTTGGGCTTTTGGTGTCATGACGATCGCTTGTAGGGTAGTTTACAGTAATAATTTCAGTTTGGAGTATAATGCTGATAAATATTTATTTGCGGGTGAATCATGGCAAAAGAACGAATCCAAGATTATGCTAGGGTAAAATTTAAACGCATAGTGTTGTTTTTTTCGATCACACTTTTGCTCGCTCTCTTAATTGTAGCAACTAGATCTGCCTACGTTCAAGATGTTTTGAGAAGTCTGTTAATGCGGATTGAGGATTTAGGGTGGTGGGGGCCAGTGGCTTTTGTCGCTACTTATAACTTGGCTACTGTGCTGTTTGTACCGGGTTCGTTACTGACGCTGGGAGGGGGGGCGATTTTTGGTTTGTGGTGGGGTGCTGTTTACGTCTTTGCGGCTTCGACTTTAGGTGCTGTATTTGCTTTTGCGATCGGGCGCTATTTGTGCCGCGATCGCGTGGTAAAATATATGGAATCTCACCCCAAGTTTAAAGCTCTCGATCGCGCAGTTTCCCAACAAGGATTAAAAATAGTTTTTTTAACTCGTCTTTGTCCTTTATTTCCTTTCAATTTATTGAATTACGCTCTGGGAATTACTCAGGTTTCTTTGAAAGATTACGTGCTGGGTTCCTTTGGCATGATACCGGGTACAATTATGTACGTTTACTCCGGTTCTTTGGTGGGAGAGGTTGCTGCGATAGGCACGGAAAGTGTGTATGCAAGTCCTCAAGATTCCGCCGTAAAATGGTTGATTAATATTATCAGTTTTCTTGCTACAGTCGCTGTTACTGTCTTTATCACTCGCATAGCCAGCAAGGTTTTGGAAGAAAGTATTTAATTAGGAGTATTTGCGAATGTCGCAGTCAAAAGTCGATCGCGTAACTGTCCCCCCGATGGACGAACACAACCAGAAATTAGTCTCCTATTTGCATCCGCCAGATTGGGAAAATCCGCAGCCTGCTAGCAGTTATAATTTAGTAGTAATTGGCGCGGGCCCCGCTGGATTAATTGTTGCTGCCGGTGCCGCAGGTTTGGGCGCGAAAGTTGCTTTGATTGAAAAACATTTGATGGGCGGCGACTGTTTGAATGTCGGTTGTGTGCCGTCAAAAGCTTTAATTCGATCGTCCCGCACTGTCGGCGATATCTGGGAAGCAAGTAAATTTGGTGTTAATGTTTCTGACAGTGTAGAAGTGGATTTTGCCGCTGTGATGGAACGGCTGCGCCGCATCAGGGCGGGAATCAGCGATGTTGATTCGGTTCAACGATATCAGGAGAAATTAGGAGTCGATGTTTTTCTGGGTTCGGGTCGTTTTACTAGCAATAATACAGTAGAAGTTGCAGGTCAAACTCTCCGCTTTAAAAAAGCAGTAATTGCCACAGGTGCAAGGGCGCGACAACCACAAATTCCCGGTTTACAAGAAGCTGGATATCTGACAAATGAAACTGTCTTTAACCTGACAGAAAGACCTCAGCGTTTGGCAGTAATTGGGGCAGGGCCGATCGGCTGCGAATTGGCTCAAGCCTTTCGGCGGCTGGGTTCGGGAGTCGTATTGCTGCACAAAAATGCTCAGATTTTAGACAAAGAAGACGCAGATGCTGCTAAAATCGTGCAGCAGGCTTTTGTACGCGAAGAAATTCAACTAATACTAGAATCCCAAATAGAGCGCGTTGAGAAAACAAATGCAGGCAAAGTAATTTATTATAAATCTCAAGGTAAGGAAGCATCGGTAACAGTAGATGAAATTATTGTCAGTACAGGGCGATCGCCCAACGTCGAAGGATTGAATCTGGAGGCTGTGGGTGTCGAATACGATACACACACGGGTGTATTTGTCAACGACAATTTGCAAACTACTAATCCCCGCATTTATGCCGCTGGGGATATTTGCATGAAACATAAATTTACTCACGCTGCTGATTTTGCCGCGAGAATGGTAATTCAAAACACTCTATTTTTCGGGCGCAAAAAGCTCAGCGCTTTGACGATACCTTGGTGTACTTACACAAACCCGGAAATTGCGCGCGTCGGAATTGGGGAACACGAAGCTAAGGAAAAAGGCATTGATATCGATACATTTTTAATCCCTTTCAGTCAAGTCGATCGGGCAATTATTGACGGCGAAGAGGAAGGATTTGTGAAAATTCACGTTAAAAAAGGTAGCGATAAAATATTAGGTGCAACTATTGTAGCGCGACACGCTGGGGATATGATCAGCGAGATTACTTTGGCAATGGTTAACAATATTGGTTTGGGAAAGATTGCTAGCACAATTCACCCGTATCCGACGCAAGCTGATGCAATTCGGAAAGCGGGAGATGCTTACAATCGCACTCGTTTGACGCCGCTTGTTAAGAATTTGTTTAATCGCTGGCTGGGTTGGACGCGATAGATAAATAATTGTGGAACAGGCATCTTGCCTGTTCATTATTGGCTTTTATGGGCGGCGTCTAAGCCTACCACAAAATAAAATTCACTCTCTGTGGAACAGGCATCTTGCCGGTTCATAAAAAAGCTGCAAAATTAGGTGTGTTTTTATCCTTCTGTTTCTGTTTCTGTTTCAAATCCAACACCTTCATACAAAAGTGCGATCGGCAAATCAAACCCAATACTTGATAGAGTGATAATCTCCCCAGCAGTGTAAGAATAGTAAAGCCACATTCTCCCCTCTCCCCGACAGTAACGCTCAACAAAAATCTTTTCTGCGTCAATCAAGATATACTCTTGCAAAGTCGGTATTTTTAGGTAACAAGTGAATTTTTCATCCCGATCTTTAGCACTTGTACTGGGAGAAAGAACTTCCACAATTATTTTAGGATTCTGAATGAATGTGCGGGAATTGAGGTCTTGAGGGTCGCAACTGACTATCACATCAGGGTAGTAGTAACGGCTTTGAAAACTGACTTGCAATTTCACATCTGACACGTTCATCCGACAGCCTCTGGAACGCAGATGTGGGTACAAGTTCCTGTAAAAGTTGAGTGCAAGATCGTTATGAGGAATTGTACTGCCTGTCATGGCAAAAACTTCGCCGTTGACATATTCGTAGCGAATCTCTTGTTGAGCTTCCCATTCGAGATATTCCTCAACGGTCATTTTTTGGGGCGCTTGGGGAATGGATATCATAACAAAATTTTTTGCAATGTTACTTTGATTGTAGCATTAGGGGTGGGACAATGGTTGAAAGTTGCGATCGCCCGCGCAAACAAACCCGGCCTTAAAAATCCCCTTCATCTACTTGGAATACCGTCAATCCCAAAGACCGCCACATATCAACAACTTGCTGGCGATCGTCCAAAACAAATTTAATGTTATATTTCCCTTCAATATGCTGCCGATAAAATTCTTCCTTCATAATCGCATCCTTCCTCATATCTCCGGTTTTCCGCATATAAAGAGCCGCATAATTAACCTCATACTGCTGCAACCATTTTTCAGTTTGAGACTGACAGTCATCTGTGCGGCCCGACACTACAATAATATTAACGCTAGACTGCCATTTGCGAACGGTATCTAAGACGGGCTGATTGGGCAAATCGCGATCGCACGTAGAAGCATCAAAAGGATTTCTGCCGTTGAGAAGTGCCAGCGTACCGTCCATATCCACAATAATTGCATCCGGCAAATCCGGCTTATATTCCGGCGGCACAACGGGAACCCGAACGTACTTATTGTACATCTTCATGATCACATCTTTGCCCACCGAATTAAGCCTTTTCAAATCCCGTTTAATACATTCCTCAACCGGAACTTGTAGGAAAGAATCATTAACTTCCACAACAGCTTTACCTTTAACCAACTCCTTGATATGCTCGATGTGAGGCCCGAAATTAGTATCATCAACAATGACGTGCTTGTCACTTTCCAAAGCCATCAAAATAATCGTATCTCTCAACTGTACAATAAACTTTTCATTTGCAGGCGACCAATGAGAAGCGTGAGCCATTTCTCTGAGCAAATCTTTATTGCTACGCACCCACTTTGCAGGTTCAGACAGCAGCAACTCCCTAGCAAATTGAGACTTTCCCGAAGCAGGTAAACCAACAAGTACAATAACTCTTTTCATGGTAATTGGTAATTGGTAATTGGACATTGGGCATTGGGCATTGGGCATTGGGCATTGTTTAAATACTTACCTCTTCATTCCATCCGTTACATCCGTTACATCCCGTACATTGCTCGTTGCCGAACTTCCCTCTTCCTTCAACATCTGCCTCACGCTCGATCATTAATCCGTGTATCCGTGTCAAAATCCGTGTCGTGCCTTTCTGCTTCTACAAACCTAAATGGATGTAATCTAAACCCAACAACTCCTCTATTTTATGGATCGTAACATCACGGAGAGCTTCTTTCACTCCCGCAACTCTTCGGGCCCGCAAAGAAAACAAAATCCCGGAATACGGCAAATGTTTCACAGCTAAGGCAAAATCTTTCTGAACTTCGATATGTTCGTGCTGTCGGTAAACTTCCTCGATTTCTTCAACCAAAGATTGATATTTCTCCTTAACTTGTTGATACAACTCACTCCACTCAGGAAAATAAGCTAAAAACTCTTCCCCTTCATTAGTTAAAACAATTTCTATCATCCGGCGGGTCGAAAACCCTTCACGAAGATGGGAAATCGCGACATATTGCGGAGACTTAACTTTAACTCGGTTGAAGTTAGCGTCGCAGATAATATACCCTTCCGAATCCATAGGATCTAAATGTTGAGCCGCTTCGATAACTTCTTTCCAGCTAGTTAAAGGATAGGCTTCGACCAATTCCCATCCGTATTTATTAGCCCAAAGACTGGGGGCGGTTTCTAGCAGGGTTTGAGTGTTGCGAACGCCGTGCAAGACGATTTGATTGTTAGTTTGCTGGACAACTATTCTATTGTAAGGCGTCAGCAACTCAAAGATAAAACACTGGTCGGTTTCTTGTGGCAATTGATATCCCAATTCTTGCCAGACTTTCCAAAAAAGTTCGGCAAAAGTGAATCCAAAACCATTAACTTCGCCGGCGGCGTCGGGAGTGCCGCTAGATTGCACTCTCCATTCTCCCTTGTAAAAATACAGTACAGTCAGCGAACCGTCTAGTTTTTGGTAAACTTTGGCATTTGTCCAATCAATTGCAGCAGCGTGAATTTCTCCGTAATTAAAAAATTTGTTGTAGGGATAAGAAACTATCTGCCAATCTTGAGATGAATCTAAAATAATGCCTCGGCACTGCTGGACTATTTTTTCGCCTAGGGGAGATTCTATCTGCGAGTATTTCAGACAGACTAAATCGGGATATTGGCGGTGGCGGGTAACTTTGATATGATAAGTTTCGGACAAGGTTTCCAATCCGTGCTGGCGTAAATAATCTTGCAGTTCCACGTTCTCTTCCTAAATTTGTCGCCTTTTATATTTTATCGGTAACTGCATATTTTAGTGAATTTGTAAGAAAAAATTAAACTTGCTTTTTTTCGGAATGCCTATTGTGAAGTTTGTATTTTGGAGTATGGTTGTAAATAGGTGAATGCGCTTCACAAAAAAACAGGACTATTTCGACAGTAAGGAAAAAAATAATGAACAATAAATTATTACTTTTGGCGACTTCTACGTGTGTATTGACTGTTTTAGTACCTGTATCGCGAGTTTTTGGTGCGTGCGAATTGTCGCAGCGACCGCGGGAAACCCAATCTGTTGCTGTAGCGGGTACTGTTGTTCCGGTAAGTCAAATCTTGCAAAAGTTAAAAGGCAAAACACAAGTACCAATTTTCCTCCCCAGCCGGCTTCCTATCTCGCAGAAGCTTTACTATCAAAGCCAAGCGACAACGGACAGCTATACTATTTCTATGGAGTATACAGCAGATTGCCGAGGTGCGGGAGCTTGCACTTTTGGGGAAATTCGAGGTCAGAAAGGCGGTGAGTTTTCGACCAAAGTAGAAGGGGTAACTAAGACTTTAAAAAATGTTCAACTGGCTGACCGAGTGAAAGGAGTTTTTCACAATGGTTGCGGGGCTTACTGCACAGCAACTCTTGAGTGGAAAAGTCAGGGTTTTATGTATACGGTAGCCCTTAAGAACGGACGAGAATCTGATTTAATTTTAATAGCAAATTCAGCTATTATAGCTCGGAAGCGTTAAGTTTTGTAGTCGGGCACGCACAACTTCTATCTGTAGGGTGCTCCGTGCGTACCTGACCGTTATTGTATGATATATCTTAACTCGCACTCGCCTCTTACAAGATGCTATGGTTTTTTTGCGCTGACCTACTTAGGGGGAAATCAGGATGAGGAGAAGATGGCTATTTGCGGCGATTTTTGCTTGTGTGGTGACTGCTTTTACGATTCCCTTCGGGATAGCTTCGCTTCACGCACCTTTGACACCAAACTCAGCGTTAGCAAGGACTGAACTCCCGATTACAGAAATCCGCTGGTTTAATTTTTCCCCTGAAGATAGCTGGCAACCGATACAATTTATTGTACCCGATCGCAATACTGCAAAATCTGCCGGCAGCCGCAAGTTGCGGTTGTACGATGTTCATATTGCCAAGATGTTTGAGATTTCTCATTTTCTGTGCGATCGCGATCGGGCTTCTGAGGGTTACAATTGGTCTTATCAAGCAGAAAATGGCAGTATTGAGATGGGACGCTTCAAAATTACCTGCAATCTCGCCCGTTCCATAGCAACCGCTTACGGCTTAGGAAAACCCGAAATTACAGTGATTCGCCGCAACTTCAACCTGAACAACGGTCGCCCTTCTTTTGCGCTAGAAAAATACTCGATTCCCACTCTCAACATTGCTAAAAATAGAGTTGTGCAGTGGAGGGAGTTTGTGCAAAAGTTTCCCTCACTCCCCGATAACTCAGGTGCAAAACAGGCTAACAGTCGTTTTCCTGCGAGTAACATCTTCAGACAAATCAAAGGCAAAACGCGAGTGCCTGTTTTTCTTCCGAGTAGACTTCCTTTATCTGACATTCAGCAACTTGATTTTGATGTGCAAGCCGGTGCCAACGGTTACATTGTGGGAATGTATTTAGGCAAAGGATGCCGTGCGGGAGCTTGTTATTTCGGCACAATCGAAGCTAAAAGAAATGAACCGTTTTCGCCTCCTTCGCGATTGCCGCAGGATACTTACAGAAGCGTTGAATTGGCGGGCGGATTCAGGGGGATTTATTTCAATAATTGCGGTGCTTACTGCACTGCTTTTGTGGAGTGGCAAAGGCTGGGGGTGCTGTACCGAGTCACAAGGAAAAACGCACGGCAGCAAGAAGTTGTCCAGATAGCAAATTCTGCACTTCAAGCAGGACAGCGTTAAATTTTGGTTAGAAATGGAAAAGGTACGCGCCAGCGAAGCTATCTTCCCGCAGGCGTTCCCCAAGGGTAGGGAATCGTCCTTTTGTCAAGGAAGCTGGTAAAAATAAATACGATCGACCTTTTCCCCTCACAACTACATTTCTCTCCCCAAATCTCGCAACCTTTGAGCTAATTCTTTCTCGCTGCAGCTAAGCTAACTCCTCATGTCAACCAGGTTCATCCGGCTCGACCCTAGGTAAATCGTACATCGCCGGCAGCCTTTGCTTCGGAATGTCGATCGCCCCCGTGCCAGCGACGCCCACTGCTGGAGGGGAAACATCATCAAGACTCACTGCTACTGGCAGTCATACGATTTTAGATTTTAGATTGGCAAGGGCTTATTATGTAAAGGTTTGGAGCTTGCCTGCCGTTGCATCCTTTGTTCAAACAGGCGGTCAAAATCTGGTATTTCTATTTGATCGCCCGAATTATCCCAACCAGCAATTAAAGTCCCCACCTGCGGTACGCTAGATCAGGTGAATATATTGGCTGATTTCAAGCTATCCTCCGATCGATCTTATGTCCCCAACCACATCTGCCCCTTCCCGAACCGTTCGCATCGGTTCCCGCAAAAGCCAACTCGCTCTCGTGCAAACCCACTGGGTGCAAGAACAGCTACAGAAACACTTCCCGCAACACACTTTTGAAGTCCACACCATGTCCACCCAAGGGGACATAATTCTTGATGTCGCCCTCGCTAAAATTGGCGATAAAGGACTTTTCACCAAAGAATTAGAAACGGGGATGATTAACAATGAAACGGACTTTGCCGTTCATTCCCTCAAAGATTTGCCTACCAATTTGCCCGAAGGTTTGATTTTAGGATGCGTCACCGAACGGGAAAATCCCGCTGACGCCCTGGTAGTTCACTCCAAGCACAAAGACAAGCAACTTGACACCCTCCCAGAAGGTTCAGTAATTGGCACTTCTTCCCTGCGGCGGCTGGCTCAACTTCGGCATCATTTCCCTCATTTTGAATTTAAAGATATTCGCGGCAATCTCAATACTAGACTCGCTAAATTAGATGAGGGCGGTTACGACGCGATTATTTTAGCAGTTGCCGGCCTCGAAAGATTGGGAATGGGCGATCGCATCCACCAAATTATCCCTGCTGAAATCTCCCTTCACGCCGTCGGACAAGGTGCTTTGGGCATCGAATGCCGCGCCGGAGACACAGAAATCATGGCACTGATTAAAGCTCTCGAACACTCGGAAACCGCCCAAAGATGTTATGCTGAACGCGCATTTCTGCGGGAATTAGAAGGCGGCTGTCAAGTGCCGATCGGCGTCAATACCAAAATAGAAAACGGTCAATTAACCTTAACCGGAATGGTATCGAGTCTCGACGGCCAGCGATTCGTCAAAGATACTGTTTCCGGCGCCGCCGAGACTGCTGAAATGCTGGGAATTGACCTCGCTCACCGACTGCGCCAACAGGGTGCTAGTGCAATTTTGGAGGAAATATTTGTCGAAGTTCAACGTGGTTCATAAAACCGATCCGCATCTCTTTGTAAATGCTTTGAGACGCAATATATCGCCTTTTGTAAAATAAAAATAACAGGCGGTTTGCTTTGGCTTTCACAGGTAGAGTAGCAGTCTGATTGTAGATTTTTGATGGGATTTTAGGTAGGACTTGTGCGATAGATTTCAAAAATATCTGACTAATTTAGGACGCTCCGCACGGGTGTTAAGCAACCCGGTTTCTGATGTAAGTCTCGCTGTATAGCCCAAGATTTATGGTAAAAACCGGTTTTTTTTCGTAAGTCCTATAATTCTTAACATCCCCATCCAAAATCTACAACCACACATCCAAAATTAATCAGCAATTTATTTCAGGTAAAGGCCCAATATGAGCGCTAGAGAAATTCAATTAAAGCTGGAATTGAAAAAGGTTCAGCAACTATATAGCAAAATGCAAGCAGACCAACAAGCTTTGCAGAAGCAATTGAAAGAGTTCAAAACTCAAGCCGGAAGTTTTTCGGATGTAGTCGAGCAAGTCTTGCCGTCCTTAGTTTCAATTTACGTCATGGATTGGGATACAGAAGAAGAGATTTCTTCAGGAAGCGGGTTCTTTGTATCGCCGGACATAATTGTCACGAACTATCACGTTGTAGAGGATATTGCCGATCAAGATTACTTCTATGAAGAAGATGAAATCGAACAGGTTTTAGTCGAAACTCACGACGGAAAATTGAGATTGGCCGAGGTGGTGTTTACTGGTAATGCTGAAGAAGATTTAGCATTACTCTTAATTAGCGATTTTACCTTCGACCCGAACACAGGGGAACAAGTGGACTCTCCCCAAGAATATCCTCCCCTAGAGTTGTCTTTTGATGTGAAAGTGGGAGATAGAGTAATTGCCGTCGGCAATCCTTTGGGGCAGTTTGCTTCAACTGTAACTCAAGGTATTGTGAGTGCAATTCGCGAACCAGAGGAATATGAGGAAGGCGACGATGAAGATGATGTTGCTGAGGTGAAGGTGTTGCAAACTGATGCGGCGATTAATCCGGGAAATTCTGGCGGCCCGTTGATTAATATGGCTGGTCAAGTGGTTGGTGTGAATACCTGGGGATTGGAAGATGCCGACAGTATTAATTTGGCGATCGCCTCTGAAGCTTTGGATGATTTTCTAGCGGGATTTGAGGAGACTTTTGAGGACAATTCTCAGAATTAGTTGGGAGTTATCCGTAATATGTGATTCGGGCGATCGCCCTTTTTCTGAGAGGGGATGGAAAAGGCGATCGCTATTTCCTTAATTACATTACTGATGGCTTTGCGTTGAGTTTTACTAATGCGTAAAATTTCTCAAACAGCATACTATTTTTGATGTTTACGTCACTCAGAAAGTGACATATAAATTTGATTAGATTCTGAAAATTGTCGCGGGAGGGGAGTCCCGGCGATCGCTATTTTTTTCACCGCACAGCAACGCGGATGGAAAAAGGGCGATCGCATTCTTGAGTAAACTGCGATCGCTACAGCAACTCAGATTTATACTTGTTTTTGGCAGGCGCGTTAATATTGTGCCACTCGCCATTTAAACTTAATCTAGAGTAACAATCTCAAGGAACACAAAAAAATAATGCGTATTTTATTTGTATCCGCCGAAGCATCACCCCTCGCCAAAGTTGGCGGCATGGGAGATGTCGTCGGCGCTTTGCCGAAATTTCTGCGGCGCATGGGCCACGATGTCCGCATCTTCATGCCCTACTACGGTTTCGTCCCCGACAAAATGGACGTTCCCAAAAAACCTGTTTGGGATGGGTCTGCCATGTTCCAAAGCTTCTCGGTGTTTGAAACTGTTTTGCCGGGAACCGATGTACCTTTATACTTAATGCAACATCCATCTTTCTTGCCGCGCCGCGTTTACGGCGGTTTAGATGAAGATTGGAGGTTCACTTTCTTTGCCAATGCTGCGGCTGAATTTGCCTGGAATCACTGGAAGCCCCAAATTATTCACTGTCACGACTGGCATACGGGGATGATACCTGTTTGGATGAGCCAAGACCCCGATATCAGCACGGTTTTTACTATTCACAATTTAGCTTATCAAGGGCCGTGGCGCTGGCGTTTGGAGCAGATGACTTGGTGTCCTTGGTATATGCAAGGTCACAATACAATGGCTGCCGCAGTACAGTTTGCCGATCGAGTAAATACAGTTTCACCGACTTACGCGGAGCAAATCAAAACCCCAGCTTATGGGGAAACTTTGGAAGGTTTGCTGTCTTACCTCGGCGGTAAAGTATCGGGCATTTTGAACGGAATTGATACAGAATCTTACAACCCAGCAACTGACAAGTACCTCCATCAACAATTTAGTGTTGATACTATTGAAAAGCGCCCCGCTAATAAAATTGCGCTGCAAGAAGAAGTCGGCTTGGAAGTAAATAAAAATGCCTTTTTGATCGGCATGGTGACGCGGCTGGTAGAACAGAAGGGATTGGATTTGATAATTCAAATGCTCGATCTGTTCATGGCCTATACGGACGCTCAATTTATTGTACTCGGAACGGGCGATCGCTACTACGAAACCCAACTCTGGCAAATGACAGCCCGCTATCCCGGTCGGATGTCCACCCAACTACTTTATAACGAGGCCCTCTCCCGGCGCGTTTACGCAGGCTGCGACAGCTTCCTGATGCCCAGCCGTTTCGAGCCCTGCGGCATCAGTCAAATGCTCGCCCTCCGCTACGGGTGCGTGCCAATGGTTCGCCGCACCGGCGGTTTAGTCGATACCGTTTCCCACAACAACCCGATCGACAATACTGGTACCGGTTACTGTTTCGATCGCTACGAACCCCTCGATTTGTTCACCTGCATGATCAGAACTTGGGAAGGTTTCCGCTACAAAGATAAGTGGAGAGAACTGCAACAGCGTGGCATGAGAGAAGATTTTAGCTGGGATATTTCTGCCCGGAAATACGTCAACTTGTACAGCGATATTTTGGGATTGCCACCCGAAGGAATCGCACCGGAACAAGAACCAGAATTGATCGTTGGCAAGGGTTAATTGGTAATGGGTAAGTTGACTGTTGACAGTTGACTGGTGACAGTTGACTGTTGACAGTTGTTATTTGTTAGTTTTTGGTTCCAATGCCCAATGCCCAATGCCCAATTAATCAATAAATAAATCGAGAGGTAAATGACCGTAAGTGCCAGTAACTCCATCTTCTGAGGCAGATTGACACGAAATCAAAACGCCCCGGTAAGTTCCGGGATAGCCGTCAACATAATACGAACCCTTCAAAGTATTGAACTTAATATAAACCGAACCAGCAAAGGTCGAGACAGCATTGGGATCTAAAACAGCTTGATATCCCAAAGCTTTCAAATAAGATTCTAAAGCTAAAAAACCCTCATCCGTAGAAGAAGCGCACACTCCCAACATTTGATAATCCGACAAACTTGCTACCAGCAAAATTGCTTGACGGAGTGCCTGTTTTTCCAGCGGCGATGCTACAGATTGCATATCCAGACAAGTGAAATCTTTGAGGATTTGCTGTGCTTCTTCAACAGTTAGGCTAGTCGGGTTTTGAGTAGACATGAATTGCTCTGATATTTCTCAAAATTACGATCGACACTGGGGTACTCGTTAACGAATTTCTGCCCTTGTAACCCTCGATCGACGGCGGTAAAACTTGCACAAGTCCTGATTATAGCCCATTGTGTGCTCTGGCAATCAATTCGGGCGATCGTCTTCAATGGCTTAGCCAACGCCCGAATCGCAGAAAAAAGCTAGTAGTTTTTACCCGCGTTTTCAAGTTTAGATCAGTCCGGGTTTTTTCAGCTTTGCTAGCGCATCTTCTGCCGCATTTTTCTCAGCATCTTGTTTGCGACGACCCCTGCCAACACCGTACATTTTACCGCTGACATACACTTCAGCAGTGAACTCTTTGGCATGATCCGGGCCTTCCTCATCAATGATTGAATATTCAGGGTTTTGACCGAATTTTGCCAGAGCCCACTCCTGAAATCGATTTTTAGAGTCTACAAGGTTTTTCTGCCCAGCATCGGACTGAGGGTAAACCATACTATCAGCAACTGGAATAAACAGCTTTTTAACAAAGGCGCGGACAGGTGTAATGGTTGAGTCGAGATAGTACGCACCAATAATCGCTTCAAAAGTATCGCAAAGCAAAGAGGGATTTTGGCGACCTTTATCTTGTTCTGCCCCTTTTCCCAGGCGCATTAACTTGCCTATACCTAGTTGCTCAGCAAACTTTGCTAGCTGATCCTGATCGACTAATCCAGAACGCAAGCGAGTTAATTGAGCTTCGCTAAAATCTTCATAGTGCTTGTACAAGATTTCGCCAACTAGATAACCTAGGAGGGCGTCGCCGAGGAATTCTAGTCGCTCGTTATGTTCGCCTGCTTCGGGGTGTTCGTTAACATAGGAACGGTGGGTTAAAGCGCGTTGCAAGAGCGATTCATCTTTAAATTTTGGAAGTTTGTACATTTTGATGTCTGGACTTGCTGGGAAATTAATAGCATGGAAAACGTTTCTATATTAGCCTGAGTTTTTTAAGTGCGTCTTCAGCCGCACGTTTTTCAGCTTCTTTTTTACTGCGACCACTTCCTTGACCGTACACCTTACTATTTACGCGCACTTCAACAGTAAATTCTTTAGCGTGATCTGGCCCTGCCTCGTTGATTGTGATGTATTGAGGGGTAATTGGCCCAATATTCTGCTGTACCCATTCCTGAAACCGATTTTTTGGGTCTCCAAGAATGTTAGAGTTCGGTTCTGGCCCAGAAGAAATAAGTTCTTCCACTACTGGCGTAAATAGCGGTTCTACAAAATCGCGGACTGCCTCAATGCCAGAATCGAGAAAATATGCGCCGATAATTGCTTCAAAAGTATTGCTGAGCAACGACTCTTTAGCAGTACCTCCACTTGTTGCTTCACCCCTGCCTAGCAGCATCCACTGGCCGATATCCAAGGCGACAGCAAACTTTGCCAATTGCTTGTCTTCCACCAACGAGGAACGCAGGCGAGTTAGATCGCCTTCATTTTTATTTGAGTAGTGGCGGTAGAGATATTGGCCACTTAGAAAAGTCAGCAAGGCATCGCCTAGAAATTCTAATAGCTCGTTGTCTTTGCTGACTGCTTTAGGATTTTCGTAAAGGTAAGAGCGGTGAGTGAGTGCCTGATTTAGCAGATCGGCTTCCTGAAAAGGTAGCCGTTTTAGTAAATCGCTCAATCTTTCTCTAATGCGGTCTTCTTCAGCAGAAAAATGGCGATTTTCTTGACGAGTTTGTTCTTGAGACAGGAGTTGCAGGACTTCTTGCTGTTGCTTTTCTACTTCTTTAATATCGGCTTGTGGTGCGGAGACAGCTTTTAGTAGTCGGGCAATACTATCCAGGGCGCGATAGGTGTTAGCGGTGGAAAATGGGACTTGGTGTGCCCAATCGTTGCGGACTTGGATAAGTTCAGTTACCAGGCCGTTTCCTGTAGAATTTAGCTTTTCGTTGAAAACTTTATCCCACTGCTTTGACATGACTAACAGCAGCATCGCAACATCTTCACTCAGAATACTCTCTGCTGATTTTTGTTTCAATGGTTTATGCTTAGGTAAGCAGGACTTAGCCTCTTTTTCCCAGCTATTGCTGTAAACTCCCTGCATTTCCTGTTTAAGATAAGGATACAATCCCTGACATAAGAGGTTTAAAGCTCTGTCAACTCGTTCGCGATTGCTAATAGCCATGTGTTGTTTTTTCAGAATTTTCTTTCTTGTTGCTACATTAAAGGTTCTGAATTTTTCGGAAAACCCGGTTTTTTAAAGAAACCGGGTTTGTAAACTAAGATGTTACCTATAAACAATTACCCTTTACCCAGTTGGGAGGGTAGAGACTGTTTCCGCGAGACTGGTTGCATGAAAGACAAGCAAGTCGTAGGTTTTCTATACAGTCAGATCCACCGCGACTTTTGGGGCGCAAATGTTCGATAGTCAGTTGATTTTTTGGGAGACATTTACCGCACCACCAACAGTTCTGACCATAATCATCGATCAGTTTGTGCTTCTTGTTATGCTTCTGCTTTGGATTCATTTCGGTTTCCTTTTGCTTGTTGTTTACAACAGCATTGAAACATCAGTTATCCAGCACATAAGGAATGTTGCTTAGGGATTGGCAAGAGATGAATATTCCCAAACAAATAAGATTTAAAAGTAGGGATTAATGCTACTTCTAATTTACTTATCTTATATGGATAATTTGCTGTCGGAAAATTCATAAATGAGAACAACTCACACTAAGCAAACACTTTTCAGGTGACGCTAGGTGTGAGCTGATGTCTCATCTACCGTATATGTAAATATTCTTAGTATGTATACATCTATATGAGATTAATAGACAACTGCAATAGATATTTAGATAAATACTTAGCAATGTTATTTACTAATCCCATATTGAAGCATATATGTAAAAAAATATACATATACGATAGGTGAGACAGCAGCCCACGCTTGGCACTGGAATTTTGATGACCCAATGATTTCGCTCAAGCCTAGCAGACAGCGAAGCTCGATGTCAATCTCTCCCCCCGCGAGCCCCTCTCCCTGCGGGATCATCCCGCTGATCTCCGGCATTTGAACAGTCAATGTAAAAATATGTTGCAAACTTTGTACTGCTGTGTTAAGTTTAGTTACATAAGGTTGAAATTAAACGAGGTTTCTGGTCATGGAAAACAAAAACGCAAAAGTTGGCTTCACTGAGTTTGCTGAAACCTGGAACGGCCGTTTGGCAATGTTGGGCTTCGTTATCGGCTTAGCTACCGAATTCCTCACCGGTCAAGGCATTCTCTCTCAAATCGGTTTGATGTAATCAGCTTAACTGCATACAATAGCTGAAATTCAGGCGATCGACCCCATCACAAGTGCAAAAGCCCCCCCGCTAATAAGTCCCCTTCACTTCACACCGAAGGGGCTTTTGCATTTTTTATCCAAAAATCCCACAGAGGGCACAAACAAAAATCTTTTCTGTCTCAATATTTATCGCCAGACTAACTCCAGCAAACTAAGCAATTCCTACGGAATCCAAAATCCTCAATTTAGGAGTCAAATTCGCAACCTTCACCAAACCGTCGCGTTTGTGAGTGCGGGCGCTGTTACTACGTAAAATCATCTCCGACAGATCCGGCATTTCCTGCCAGCAGTGCGAGCAGAACCAATAAACGCGATTGTGGCGAGCGTGGCGGAGCAATTGAGAGGAGCAACAAGGGCAACTATTCATGATATTTTAAACCTTTTTTGAAGATATGGAGCGATAACCCAATCATTAGAGAGATTCACGAATGCCTGCACTTCTCAATTCCAGGCACCAAAATAAAAAATCTTTTTCACTCACAGCTTTGAGTGTCGCGCAAGTAGCACTTTTGGAGGCCCAACAGTAACATTACAATCAAAAGCTGAACACTCCAAGGAGCCCAAGAGAAACCCCAAATAAAACAACCCAGCCCGGCCCAAGCCACAAGAACAAAAATATCTTGAGAGGTTTGCCAGTAAACCCAGACTGCTGCCAGAGAAACTATTAGTAGCAAAATGTAAGCTGAGGGCATAGTCGTCTTCTCCCAATGTGTCTGCCAACAGTCAGGAGCGATCCCTGACGTTCTGCTTAAACATAAAACTAAAACCTGAAGAACTTATGAAGACGAGTGAGTTGTTACAAAAAGTAAAATAATCCTGCTAGCTTATATTTTCCCGATACATCAGTAGGAATACTGTTCTCATGGCTGAGGCCGAATTCGGTTAAATGAACTCACTACCCATAGGGATTTAGGCATCCCTAATTGGTATCAACTTCACCCCAATACCAACAGGGTTGAAACTGATACCGGACTGAGGTTTTTAGTCTTAAGCTGACAGGACGAAAGGTACGGCGCCTAAGTCGCTACATATATCCTGTCCGATCGCCCCGATTCGATCTAAGGAACCATACCAAAGAAACCAAGTTTTTTTAACTCTCTTTGCCTGCAAAACTACTGCTTGAAAAGCTGCACAATTCAATGCGCGCGATCGATCTATTCTTGCTCCCAGCCCAAAGCCTCAGCGACCTGAGCGGCCAAAAACATCGGTTCAAAAGGCTTAGCAATCACGCTCACCACCCCCAAATCCGCGAACATCCGCCTGTCCCCAGCCAGAGCCTTAGCCGTTAATAAAATTACCGGAATGTGCTGCGTAGCATTATTAGCTTGTAACTGTAAAAAAGTAGTAGGCCCGTCTTGGTCGGGCATCATCACGTCCAATAGAATAGCATCAGGCTGTTCGGCAAGAGCCTTAGCAACACCCTCGCGACCCGAACTCGCTGTCAGGACTTCCCAGCCCCCCACCAGTTCAAGACTGACTTGAGCTACTTCCCGAATATCTTCCGCATCGTCAATAACCAAGATGCGCTTGGCAGTCAAAATTAACATTTTTTTATGAATGAGAACTGATCATAGATTAGAGGCGAAATGTGAATATTTTGTAAAGCAAATTATCTTACCCGATCGGACTGTACAGTAAATTTTCAAAACTGTATAGCAAATGTTGAAGGAAGAAGGAACAAGGAAGGCCTAAGTTGCCATCGACAGCCAGGGTTTCAACTAAGATCGTCCTAACCGTCTGGCGCAGTTGCTGTACAATATCCCACCCAAAAATAGCCGCTTTTCGACCTCAAATTGTGCTTTTTGCCCCCAGTCCCCAAACTGCAGAAAAGGCTGAGATTGTTTATCGATGACTCGATCGAACAATCTGCACAAAATCAGTAACTTTGGGTACACCTGCGTAGAAATTAACTTTCAGTTGCCAGCCCCTCCGTCAGAAGTGGCAGACTTAAGAAAAAAGTGCTGCCCTCCCCCACAACGCTCTCCACCCACATCCGCCCCCCGTGCTGCTGCACGATACTGCGACAAATAGCCAGCCCCAAACCAGTACCTCCCTTCTGGCGAGAATCAGAAGCATCAACTTGTTGAAAGCGTTCAAAAACCATCTCCAGCTTGTCTGGCGGAATACCCCGCCCTTGGTCTTTCACAGCAATCACGATGTACCACGAGCTCGGAACTGGCAAATGCGGAGGCGCGGCGGCAGGCTCAGGAGATAACAAAGACGGAGACGACACCAACTTGTGCGCTGCTTTTTCTGCCACATCCAGATTGTGGGTCAACTCCCCACTCAGCCAAACCGTAGCGCCGGAGGGAGAAAATTTTATAGCATTACTGAGTAAATTTGTCAAGGCTTGAATTAGCCGATCGGGAACAGCTTGCAATTGCGCCCCCACAGGCTTCACCGACAGAGTAACTCCCGCCTGCTGAGCCATTCCCTGCATCTCGTCAGCCGCCTGCAACATCAGCTCAGCCACATTGCAAGTTTGTTTGATGACAGTGCTGTAACTCGACTCCATCCGCTCTAAATCCAGGATGTCGTTGACCAACCGCACCAAGCGGTCAGTATTAGTGACAGCAATCTCCAGCATCCGCTTAGCTTTCTGGGGGTAAGCGTCCAGCAGACCGCTGTTGAGGAGGCCGAGGGCGCCGTGAATTGAGGTCATGGGCGTCCGCAGTTCGTGGCTGACAACAGAGATAAATTCATCTTTCATGCGCTCGACGGCAAGCCGCTCCGTGATATCTTTAAAATTCACCACAGCTCCAATAATTTCGCCTTCTTCTCGCATCGGAGCGACAACGTACTCAACCGGAAAACTGCTGCCGTCTCGCCGCCAAAAAATCTCATCGGTGACGCGCCGCGCCTCTCCGTCTTCCAAGGTGGCTAAAATTTGAGAACTTACCCGGTTCGGCAGCAGTTTGCCCGCCTGCTGTGCGGCGCAGTGTGGGACAAGTTCAGAGCCTGAATTGATGTTTGTTGCAGGTGACAGTTGCTTGATGGCCCTTGAGCATTCTTCCTGTGCACGGTGTAAGCTTTCATAGAGTGGTCGATCGATCAATTGCTTCGATTCACACCCAGCCATTCTCACCGCCGCAGGATTGACAAAAGTTACTTTTCCCTCTTTGTTCAACCCGCAAATTCCTTCTCCTGCGGAGAACAAAATCATTTCTGTTTGGTGACGGAGTTGTTCAAAGGCTTTTTCGACTCGCTTGCTGTCGCTGATGTCGCGAGAGATTGTCGAAACCCCCGTTACCGCTCCAGTGGCGTCTTTAATCGGAGAAATCGTCAGGGAGACATCTATCTGTTGACCATCTTTCCGCAAGTGTACGGTTTCGTAATGGTCGATGCTGGCTCCCGCCCTAATATTTTCCAATATTTGAGGCATTTCCTTGGGTCGTTCGGGTATGGCTAAAATCTCGATCGACTGGCCCTTGATTTCCGCAGCACAGTAGCCGTAAATCTTCTCTGCTCCTGAGTTCCAGCTCTGAATTGTCCCCGCGAGGGTTTTGCCGACGATGCCGTCGTCTGAAGACTCAACAATCGACGCCAAGCGCACGAGTTCGTCTCTAGTTTGCTTGTGTTCGGTAATGTCGCGACCCAAAATCACTATACTTTTGCGTCTCCCGTCGGGGTGAAATACGGGTACTTTAATCACGTCGTAGATTTTCACAGTACCGTTTGAGCGGAGAATCACTTCTTCTCCCCTAGAAAGCTCGCCTTTTTCCCACGCTTCTCTATCGCTGACCTCGCACGCCTGTAGGGCCTCGCGGTAAAAACTGCTGAGTTCTCCTAGTTGAGAATCTTTGAGACCGCGGTAGTCTATTTTTTCTAGGTCGAACACTTCCAAAATCGCTTGATTTGCCTCCAGCCACCTGCCCTCGCCATCTTTGAAGCACACAATATCTGGCATGGCATTGATCAGCGAGTTGAGATAGGAGTTTTCTCGCAGTGCAGTTTCTACCTCCGCCCGCTTGGCGATTTCCCGTTGCAGGTTTTCGTTTGCCGTTTGCAGCGAGTCCTTTAACAAACTTTCTGTAAAATTCCGTTCTTTAATTACTTCTTGAAGTCTGTGGAGTTCTACCGACAGTCGCCTGCGGGCCAACAAATTCTCTACCCGCAAGTGCAGTTGGGTGGGTTCGACAGGACTTACTATCACCTCGTCTATTCTGCGTTCGAGTTGTTTGATCTGCTGCGAAAATGGCTGCTCAGCAAGAGCAGGCGTTTGGGATTTACTAACCAGCAAGAACGGTAAAAATATCGGTTCGGCGGCAGTTTTTAATGCTTCTACCAGCGGCCCGATGCGATCGAAATTTGCCTCGTCGAGAATGCACAAGTCAAAAGCGATTGGGGGAATGGGAAATTCGGAGTTGGGATCTAAAGCGCGATCGAGTACGATCACCTCATGCTCGGTGTTGAGGTGGGCGATCGGCAAATTAAGTTGTTGGTGGCGATCGACCAATAGTAAAATGCGGCTCATGAGTTTGTTAATTTGCCCATGCCTAATGATATGATGTGCGGTAAATTAAGTATTCGTTAGTAGTGAGGGCTAAAGTCCTATTTTTTATGAGGATTGAAGCCCTCACTACCCACAAGTTTTATAGCGCTAGATCGACCGGACGCGATCCGAATGATGAAGGCATTAGGCAGCCAGAGTAGAAGCCCCTATTCAATAATAATTGATAATTATTTAATTGTTTGTTCCTTCAAACAAGGGCTAATGACTAATGACTGTTGAATGACTGTTGGCGGGGGCGGGTTTATATGTATTTGGGTTAGCAGTTCTACTTTGCTCGTGAAACCCGCCCCTACACCCTAATGACTAAGGACTAATGACTAATGACTTTTTACGGCATTCCGATCGGAATCAAAGAATCGAACGGCATACAGCTAGAGTAACGACTCCCTTCCGATAAAACCGCAATCAGCCTCACCTGCCAGTCGGGCATAATCTGCAAATCCGCCCAGGGCACTGCTACCTCCAAACATTTATCCACTCCCACTTGGGCGCGGCTAATGCGGGGCTGCCACTCATCCCCATCTTCTGCTTCCTGAAACCAAATCGATTTCGTCAGCAAATTAATCTCTAACTGATGGTGGTATCTATAGTTTAGCGGTGCTTCGTCAGGCAAACCCAACAGCGGAATCAGACTGTTGTTCATCGTGCGATCGGGATAAAACCAGAACAAATTTAACTGCTGCGGGCAATCAATTCCCGGCCGCACCCCTACCTTGAAGTCGGCACGAATGTAAAAATTCAAGTGGTCAACCCCGTACCAAAGGCGCTGAATTGCCGAACTCCGGTGCATCGTACCCCTTGCTCCCCCAACTTCAATCCGGCCGGCTTTGTCCCAATCCTGTTCGTTGCCGATACCGTCAATCACCGGGTGAATAAAGCTCAGCGGCAGGTGGTCGCCTTGAACCTCGTGCACCTCTACTTGCCGTCGCACTTCTGGGGGTACGGGCTCGCCGAGAGCTTCGTAAATTCCCGCTACGTGTTCCCGAAATAGCTGGTCGAACATAGCATCTTGGTTCGACGTGTGGCCTTCGCCAAACCACCAGAACCAGTCGGAACCTTCGGCAGCGTAAAGCGCTTCCCAAGCTTCTGGGTTGTTTTCTTCTGTGGCCTCTGGATGGTTTGCCAGCATTTGTCTCGCAGGCCCTAACAAGTCCCAAGCGCGATTTTTCGCGGGATCGCCGATCCAAGTTGTGAGGGAACCGTCTACCCAGGAACCAGTGTGCAGTTGGGCTGCGGGAATTGTTTCGGTTGCTGGGAATTTGTCAAGAAATTCCGAGACGGTGACTAATTTGATATCTGGATTGTCGCTGAGAGTTTGATAGAGGGATTCTAAGAATGGTTTGCCGTCTTGGGGATAGAATTCCCAGCAATTTTCGCCGTCTAGGGCGATCGTCACTAACCAGGGATTTTCTAAAGCGGTTTGACCGTCGGGTTGTCGGTGTTTGAGAGTTCTGCCGATCGCTTCTAAGTGTCCCACTAAATCTGATGCTGCTTTTTCCGGTTCCATCGAACCGTAAGTAAACCCGATCAAGTCGGACAATCTGTGGTCTCTAAATACTATGGCTAAATCGCCGTCAGGAGTTTCTAAACGGTAAGGGCGATATAAGAATTCTGGTTCGTAAACATTCCCTGTCGCGTCGCGGTGGAAAAAGTGTTTAATTGTCCACCCCAATACTGCTTCGTCCGAGACTATCCATTTAAAGCCTTGTTTGGCAATGTAGGGCAAAATTTCCGGGCTAACTGCTTGTTCCGACGGCCACAAACCGCGCGGTTGGCAATCAAACCGGTCTTCATACATTTCCCAGGCTTTTCTCAGGTGTCGGGGAATATCTTCTGCCCACTGAAACCGGTGTTGTGGCAGCGTCATGTTTGGAATAGCTATGCGGCCGCCATTAGTGTCGGCAAGCAGCGGTAAAATCGGGTGCGTGTAGGGGGTTGTGGAGACTTCCAACTGTCCCTCAGCTTGCATTTTACGGTGCTGGGGAATGATGCGAGCGAGGATTTCTTTTTGTTTTGAGTAGATGTTTTTTCTGTCTACCAAACTAAAATTTTGTCCTTGTTTTAGCCACCCTGCAATATCGGGGTCGTCCCAAAACAGCGGGTCAATCCAAGCTAAATTGTGCCAAGCCAGCAAGTCGCTAAAATCCTGCAATTTCCAGTTTTCCAAACACCACTGAATGCCTTTTTCCTGCCGCTGAGTGTAGAGTTGAGCGTAGCGGGGGTGCGGCTGAATCAGAGTGTGGTAATTGGCGTCAAAAAAGTGTTCTAAAATGAACTCTTGTTCTGGGAGGGTTAAAATTTCTGCTGACTTTAATGTCACCGTCAAGTAAGGGTCTAATGCTTTGTCTGCGATGCAGTCTTCTATCTGCAAAATCAAGGATGGAACCAAGTTTACGGTTTGATGCAGTTTGGGATATTTTGCCAGCATTAGCACTAAATCCAAGTAGTCTTTGACTCCGTGCAAGCGCACCCAAGGCAGTCGGTACTGGGCGGCTCCTGCGCTAGCTGATACTCTGGATTTATAGAGCGGTTGGTGTTGGTGCCAAATGAAGGCTACATAAAGGGGGTGAGACATTGCATTTAGTAATTGGTAATTGGTAATTGGTAATTAAATTGGGTAATTGGTAATTAAATTGGGTAATTGGTAATTGGCAATTAAATTGGGTAATTGGCAACAGTCAACGGGTAATTGGCAACTGTCAACCGTCAACCGTCAACCGTCAACTGCCAACTACCAATTGCCAACTACCAATTGCCAACTGACTAATTACATTACCTGTTCGACTTCAGCAATTTCTGGGATAGCCTCGCGCAGGCGACGTTCAATGCCCATTCTCAGAGTCATTGTGGAACTCGGACAAGAGCCACAAGCTCCTTGCAGTCTCAGGTGTACCACGGGGCCGTCAATTTCTACGAGTTCGACGTTGCCACCGTCGGATATCAGGTAGGGGCGCATTTCATCGAGAACTGTTTCGACGTTATCTCTGGTTAGTGCTAGTGTCATATTTCGCCTCTGTGATGATTTATTGCAGTTGATGAAAGTTCGATTTGACTCAAGGACAGCATTCTCAACCGCGCGAGATTTAAGAAACCGGGTTTCTTGAAAAAAGACTTGCGTACTCAGATGAGCTGGCTGCCGTAAACCCGGTGTCTGTCACGCTGATGCTCGATCCCAATTCGCTCTCTCGTTCGATCGTAGCGTTACTTGCCGCCAAATCAAGTTGATTCTGATACGTTAATCAAAAAAACCCGTTTTATTTAAGAAATCGGGTTTTTGATCGCGCTACACTACTGCTGGTTCTAGCAGTTTGACATTGGAGTAGTTGAACTCGGTTGTTGTCAATTGACCTTTTTCTTTGGCTCGAACTACTTGTTTGGTCATGACATAATAGTCGCCTATCTTGTCAAAGGTATCTTCAAATTCGAGTTCTTTGATGATTTCGTCGGTTTGAGGGTTGCGGAAAACGGCATCGTAGTGGCTGGCCAAAGAACCTTCGGGTGTCTCTAAGCTTTTGTGCGTGTCAATTACGAAAGCCATGCGGCCCATCACCCGGCTGACTTGACAAATTGAGAGACCTCGGATTTTATAATTCGATCCCATTGAGTCGCCTTGCACCAAGATGTCCACAGCGTCGGTGCTGTCTTTCTCGCCCAGGGTGAAGCTATTTTTGCCGTGAGATTTTTCAAATGTCGAGCGTTTGCGGTGGGTGACAATATCGCGCATTTGGGTGTAGACGCTTTGCTGCACTTCCTCATCTTCAATGCCACTGACTTCCACGCTCATGTCGGGTTTGATGGAAACATGACCCGTATATACTTCGTCGCCCTGTTTGAGTTCAATATCGGCACTGTAACCGGGAAAATTGGCATCCCAGGTATAGCGGTGTTCGTAAGCAGCGCGAAACAAATCGCGAGCGTTGGCTTGCTCTGTCATAAATCCCTCTTTCTCTTGACACCCATCTAGTTTAGCTTAACCGCGAGAAGCCCTACATTCACTGGGTAGGGGAGTTACCCGCACTCCTGGCGAGCACTTTTTGGGGGTGCTGCTGGGCTGGCAATTAGGGCGCAACAAGAATTTACTTTCTCTATCGGTTGCTATGATTTGAAGAGAAAGTCCCAAAATGCCTGGTTATTGAGAGCGCGATTGGTCGATCGCCAGACACCAGTCTTAGTTATGGGTTCTGTTGAAAAAACTTGTGTCCGCTTTTTAGGGGTTGCACCCGCAGGCAACTATTAGATTCCCCCCTTAATAAAATGCTAGAAACTGTCTACAAACACTTAGAAACATTGCAGGAACAAGCTAGGGAATTGCCACACCCTCAACAGGCAATTTTTACAAAAATTTTGGAAGATTTATCAACTTCTCTACAAGAAATGGCAGGCAGCCGCTTGTTTGAAAGCGCCACAAATAACGCCGCGAAGCTGGTTGAACTTGAAAAAAATAATCGCCTATTGGAACGCACTGTAGCCCAGCAAGTAGGGCAAATTAGACAGCTACGGGAGCAGTTGGAAAAACAAATCAGCCAGCATCGCAGGGACAATCAAGCATTAACTAAAAGTGAAGCCAAACTGCAAGCTATGCTGCGTAATTCTCCGGATCTAATTAGCATTATTGGCTCCGACGGACGAGTTCGATACCACAGCGGATCTCTACAGCGGCTTTTGGGTTACAATCCCGAAGAAAGAATTGGCAAATTTCACGGCGAGTTAATCCATCCAGACGATTTGCTGGCTTGGCAGACGTATTTTGGTAAGTTGTTAGAAGCTCCCGGAATTGGGGGGACAATTGAATATCGGAAACGCCATGCTGACGGTTCTTGGATCTACATGGAGTCGATAGGTAACAGTTTGCTTTACGATTCTAGCGTGCAGGGAATTATAATTAATTCGCGGGAAATAGGGGAACGAAAGCAAGCGGAAATTGCAGTCCGAGAGTCGGAACTCCACTACAGAGTTATGTCGCAAATTACTTCGGATTTTGCCTATTCTTTTAAGGGGCAGCCCGACGGCAAGTTCGCCTGCGAGTGGGCGACAGAAGCTTTTGAGCGCTGCACCGGTTGCGTTCCTGAAGAATTAGAATCGTTTGGTTGGTGGAACTCTGAACTCGTTCATCCAGACGATAGGGAAATGTTAATTAAACAGTTAGAAGGCTGTACTTTCAGCCGCACTGGAGCTAATGAGTATCGCATTATTAATCAAAAAGGCGAGGTGCGCTGGGTGCGGGACTACTGGCAAGTGGTGTGGGACAAAACTGCTGAACGGGTTGTCCGTTTGTGGGGTGCTTGTCAGGAAATTACCGATCGCAAGCAAGTAGAATTGAAACTACAACTCGTTAACCAAGTTTTGCAAGCCCAGATAGCATCGGCGCCGCTGGCGATTAACTGTACCAGCAATGACGGGAATACCGTTGTTTGGAACCGCGCCGCCGAACAACTTTTTGGCTGGACTGCGGCTGAGGTTTTAGGGAAACCTTTACCAAATATTCCTGAAGGCCAAAAGCAAGATTTTTACGCGCTGCTAAAGTCTGCGTCTAATGGCAAACCGCAAAACGGTTTGGAAATATCTTTGTTGAAAAAAGATGGTAGTTCGATCAATGTTTGGCTTTGGGCCGCACGTGTGCGAGATGCGGGCGGCCAGACTGTCGGCAGTATCAACATATTTTCTAATCTTTCAGAACGCAAGCGCATAGAGGAAGAGCGCCAAAAACTAGCAGCGATGAAAGATATGGAGGAACCTTTTTGGGCGCGCTATGTCAGCCCTCCAAAAACTCCGAAAAAAAAGGGCGGCGGGTAATTCTATCAAGCACAAGTTAAAAGCATTAAAAGTGCAAAAGTGTAATCTTATGCTTGCAATATCCTTTGCGGTCAAATAACCTATTTGATGTGAGTCGTTCGAGCGGACATAATATGATAAATACACCGCGCTAAGCTGTTGTGCATTTAAATAGGGTGTGAGGATTTGGTGAAAGGGAACAGGAAACGGGAAACGGGGAACAGACAATATGTAATTTAAATGCTCGACAGCTTACTACGTGTACTAGTTGCTATGCTGTACTGTGTAAAACTATAATTCCCTAAAAATAATTGATGAACCAGCTATCGAATTTAGTGAGGGAATCTATCGATAAAGTGTCAGGTTTTTCCTGGTAAAACTTGTGGAAACGTAAATATTAGACTTGTTAAATACGCCACTAGAAGGTTTACTGATGCCCCGATTTTTCCTGACTCCTGAAAGTGGCTAACTCTGCGTGAGTTTGGCAAGCTTCACTTAACTCAATGTAATCTAAGATATTGGAAATTACCTGAGAAAGATGAATAGCTGAACGGTGAGCTTCTTGGATAAAATCTCTCTCCTCTATGGGATCGTCAGCTTGGTCGTCTATGGTTAGTTGTAGATAGCCGATGATGTGATTTAGGGGAGTGCGGAGCTCGTGGGACGCCTTCAACAAAAATTGCTTTTTGAGCTGGGATAGTCCTTGTACTCGCTTGGTGCGCTCTTGGTAGAGGGTAGCAAGGGCGATCGCACTTCCTACTTGCTCGGCAAGTTCTTGTGCGAATTCGATCTGGGATTGAGTCCAAGGTCGATCGGTCTTACCCTTTCCCGACGATCGACTTTTGCACTGATGCAAGCTAATTATGCCGTTAGGTTGCTCTTGGTAAGCGGTAGCCACCACTAGCAGCGACTGCGGCCCAAAAGAGTCATTGGCTGCAAAGGACTCTACTACCACCGGTTCGAGGGTGGCTAGAGCTTGAAGGAAATGAGGTGCTGCTGTGAGCGAGATTTCCATTCCCAGCATGGGTAAAAATGGTTCTTGGCAGTATTCAGCAGCTACTTTGACTTGCAGGCTAGAACTTTCATAGGGACAAAGGATACAGCGGCTGACGCCTAGTGTTTCTCCCAGACTGTTAACTGTTTGCTGCCAGATAGTATTGAGATCCAATGTTCGACGAATATTTCTGCCAATTTGGAGTAAAAGCTTTTGCGATTGAGCTGATATTTGCTGATTCATAGCAACCCTTTTTCTACTAGACTGGCAAAAGTTTACCACTCCGGCAACAGAGCAGGGAGTTACTGAATTTGCCAGCCTGCCGCTGTCCGACTTATTGATTACGTAATTCTACTTAAATATTGCCACAGACAGTCAAACATTACTAAGTATTTGCGGTGTCTTTACAAGATCTTTATGATTTTCACATAGAACGGAGAGCGTCCTGTTTTCGTGAACTACCCAGCGCTGACATAAAGGTACAGCGTGAGCTTCTGACTTCAACGGGGATTGCGTCAACTTAGACTTGCGTCCCCGTCTCGGACTCACATCCCCTCCTCTACTCAGCAGTCCTGCTTCCCAAGACTGATAGCATTCTGAGTCCTTCTGCTCTAATATTTGCTGAAGCGTTGCCATCTCTATCGTGATGGGTACCACAACTAGGACAAGTCCATGCCCTAACATCTAATGGCATTTCACTCACCTGATAGTGGCAGTTTGAACAGAGTTTCGAGCTAAGGAAGCATCGGTCAATCTCTACCAACACTTTACCTTCACGGTCTAGTTTGTACTGCAAGAAATTGACAAACATCCTCCAACCTACATCAGAAATTGCTCTCTTCTAGTTTGTGCTTACGAACCATGCCCTTTGTGTTGAGACTTTCGACTACGATGACTTGGTGATCGTCAACAAGCTTTCAAGGGTAGCTTATGTAAGTAGTCTTGACGGACATTGCTAATTCGTTCGTGAACCCTAGCAACCAGTTTCCTGGCTTTATTTCTAGACTTGCTTCTTTTCTCCTTTCGGGCTAGTTTTTGCTGCTTTTTTTTCAGGTTGCGTTCATGTTTTGCTAAGAAATAAAAAATTAATAACTTGATTGATGATTGAGTTGAGGTACGGCTCGATAATTCCATCTGGGTAAATATTCATCAAAAGCAATTTTCACATTTATTTTGAAATCATCAGTCACCTCTCGACCAATTTTATAGATTTTATCTGCCACATTTACAACTACAGATAGACCATCGTTAGTTAGTGTGAGTTTTTTCCATGAGACTCTTGACTAAATCTAGACTTGTAAAAAATACTCCTGGCTCAGGTTTGGTAATATGAGGGAAGAGTCGATGTTTAATGGAATTATAATTTAGAGCTATAGGGATGATAATGAGCAATTTTGAGCTCAATTCCGATTTTATCTACTAACTTTTGTAAATCTTGTTTAAAGATATAATGATTAGCATTATTGCTGCCGCCACCATCACACTTAGCTCAAATCGAATTGGGATTAGGATAGGTAGCTTTTCCATAATTGTTCCACCAGTGTTTGATGGATTCACAACCAAATTTACTGGTCTCCTTACTGTTACCTAATGTTACATAACCTCGATTTTTTTTGCAATCGTAAATTCCATGTGGAATCACTTTCCAGCAACCTAAACTCCAAAAATCATGGTCTAAAGTAATGACAGGTTCGGTTGTATAAAAAGTAGCGGGACGATACAAATTACCTAAAACTTCTTTCTTTTTGGTATCAAAACTAATAATGGAATTGCCTGCTTCTCCATACTGTGTGTCGAGCATGGCAATATTGTAAAATTGAGCATTACGATTTTTATTAGTTCCTATTGTTTGCTTTTTTTGTGTTTTTTGGTTGACATATCCATGCTTTTTTAAGAGTTTATTTACTAGGGAAGACTGATAATAAATCCTATCGACTTCAGTCCCTAAGCTATTTCTTTATGTGTTAAATTATTCCCTTAAATTAACTCATTCATTGGGTCTCCGGCTGTCGCAAATTTTAAAACTTATAAAAATGCGGCATCAATTCCGATTTGGCTAGAAAAAATACTTTTTCTCCCATCGGCACAATTTATAATTCTTGAATTATTGACTGTCTCTATCTGTTGCTCCATTTTTTTTAAATCTTCAATTCCATAAACCACGGTATTGCGACTACATCCCCAAAGTCGTATTATATAGCTAATTCCACCCCAGCCCAATTTTTGAGCCTCTAAGCTGTTGTGCCTTTAAATAGGGTATAATAAAAAATTAGTTTAGTCAATTTATACAAAAATGCCAGCTAAAAAC
>NZ_JAUBTF010000061.1:0-38727 GCF_036702355.1 Microcoleus sp. D3_18_C4 | reverse complement strand
GGAGAGGATATTCCACTTTCAGCTACTCAAAAAGTGGGTGAAACCATCAACAAAACTGAGAACACTTCACAGAGTCCTGACTTACTTGATGAAGGAGAATCAGAACCTTATGAATTCAATTTTTGTACAATCAAAATCCACATTGTTATGCGACCAGACGATGGGCATCCAGAAGGGCGAATCGTAGAAATTACAGCAACGAGCCATGACGACTTACCACTATTAGTACAAGTTAGAGAAAACTCGATTGGAGCTTGGCCAAACCATTTACAAGAATTGCTCCAGCGGTTAGCCTCTAACCTACCTAACCGAAAAGTGAGTGCTCAAATTCGTTCTTCTGTTGGTCAACCCCGGAAAAAAGCCAAACCAAATCTTCAAAATCCTGCTAACCACCCCGTCAACAAAGGTGAAGCTGGAGTACAAATCCCCCTGTTTTAAAGAGGTAACAATGAGTCTAATAGAATATGAAGGCAGGCAAATCGAACTGCCCAACGAAATTACTGCAAATGATGAAAAATTGCTAGAAGTCCTACTTCCTTACTTCCCTGAATTAAGCGAAGCTACAATTGAACGAAAAACAGGTCAACCCATTAAAATCATCAAACAAGCCAAGACAAAGGGTGTAGAAGAAGATTGGAAAAAAGAACTATGCGTACTGCTCACTCCCCATTCCCCACTCCCCTCACTTGTCGCAGCACCGGAAGAACCGAATCAAGCTGTCCAACTCACTTGGGCTCTGCAATGCGACTCTATCAGCGGTTGTGTTACTCCGCTAACCTTGGCAAGTCGGGCTCAAGAACTCTCTGACGCGATCGCTCTGGGTGAGCAAGAACTACAGCGATTTAGAGACACTCTCAAAAAACTCCAACTTGCGCCAGCTATTGCTTGTCTCCAAATTCCTCTTAATTTTTAATGCCTGCAACTATTTTGTCTGTGTCGCAAGCCATTGCCGCTTTGCGACACTCCTACCCAGTAACTAAGCCACTTGAAGCGATTGAATTTCTCAGACAAACGCTCAATAGCGCTCAACTTCTCAATCTTTACCAGCACTTTTTTTCAACTGAATTTGCTACCAGTACCAGTTCTATTTACTCGGATACTCCTGATAATCATAGCCCCCGCGAATTAGAATTATTCCGTCTTCTTGACGAAACAGAACTTATCCCGATCAGCCCCTGGCAATTAGAAATAGCACAAGAAGAACGCCTCGACCAACTCCTGATTGAGTCTTGGGGGTTGGATTGGTTGAGCTATGAAGATATTGATTCCTTAGCTCCTGAATGGCAAATCCTGCTTTCTCTAAGTTCTGAAGGACTAAATTGGCTAACTGAAAATGAGATGAAAGATTGGTATGAACAAGAATTTGAAGTTTCATTTTCTCAGATTCTACCACCAGATAGGATCAATCATCAGCAATTCCAACAGTTTTGCTCTCTGGCTGAATTTCCCGTAAAAGGGATGCCAATTGTACTGAGTTTCCTCAATTACTCAACGGGTAATATTTGGCTTGACGGCTGCGCTCAACACGAGTATCAATTTGGAGAATGGACAGTCGAAAACTTGATATTTTTATCAGAACAATGGCAAAGTGCTAAAGAATTAATAACCCAGGCTCAACAGGTCATTGACTGGCTTGCTACTGACCGCCATCGACATTTTCAGCAAATTCTTGAACTCTGGAACAAAAGCACCTTGTCAATTTGAATTACCCCTGAATCCGAATAATTACGAGTGAACCAGCAACCGCTAGTGCGGTTGTAGTTGTTGGAAATTGAGGCCTTAATTATGACTGAAACTCTAACAACAGCCAAAAGAATTGCACGTCTTAATGACCAATTACGTCAAGGAGATACCAAAATTGGTGAAATTCGGATTACTCAAGCTGTAAAAGCTATTCTTCCCGAACAGCAACAAAAGTTACTGCAATTACTAAGAGATTTTAACACCTTTGAAGCTGGCAACAACCCCTACGGAGAACGAGATTTTCTTAGCATTCAACTTGACAGTAAAAGCTATTTTTTCAAAATTGATTATTTTGACAGGAAAGCATGGCTGGAAAATCAGGAAGTTAGTTCACAATGTCCAGAAGACCCCGACAAAACTTGGAGAGTTGCTACCCTAATGCAGTCGAACGAATATTAATTTTCAAGCATGAGCTAACCTTACCTATCGGGTTAGCTCCATAACCTCTATCGATTTCAAGTTATTATGCAACATTTGTCAGGAGAAGTCTTTCGTGAAATTCTGCAAACAGCTCCCCGACAGCTAGCAGAAATTGATGCTGAATTACTGTTCATCAAAGAACAATATCTGTTCCATTATCGAGAAGGAACAAAGGAACACTACAAACTACTCTCCTCTGTCAGTTTGAGAACTGCATTTTCTCACGAGCCGATTGATACGGATTGGATGCCCCCAGGAGTCATAAGGTGGGGAACTAACTCTCAAGGAAATTGGGTAGTAAAATTCATATCTCCTGCCCAATATAACCTCCAATTTGATGAGAGTAAACCCATTACTATTCCACTAACTGCCTTGGTATTTGTAGGACAAAACACTCAATATTGGGTATTTGCAACTGATTTTGCTACTTTCAACCCAGAGTCGAAAGCTTACCACACTCCTTTACCAAACATCCATCCAAACGGTTTAATTTGCTGGGGGAAAAATACTCCACCTGTTGCTTCAACTCAAACCATTGATATTGCTTGGCAGAGCTTCATAACCACTCCTTTCAATGCTGACTTATCCAGCCAAAAAAGCCGAAACTTTCCCCAAGATGTCAGAGAACATCTGAAAAGTTTAGCCTTGAGAAAAAGGCGTACCTATCCTGTTAAAGATTTAGTTGAAGTGAGGTACAGTCCTTCAATTGACTCTTTAGTGCAACACCTCCTATTGATTGCTAACCCTACCTAAATCAAAACTTCTATGTAGGGACTGCACTCAATATTTATTGTTCAACACAAAGTTTAAGTTAATGCTAAAACTTTTTAACCACATTCATGCCTCTATTCCCTTGCCTCCCATTGCTACTGGGGTATTCTGCGAATACGTTACAGCCTCTAACGGCGTGTTTGTGCGTTCAGTTCGCCCCGGACTAGAGGCCATGATTCCTGTTGCAAATTCAACGCCCAATACTATCAAAGGGTTGCCACCTATAGAACCATACTTGCACCTTGAGACTCGTTTAGTACCATCAGAACTGCTACTTTCTATATTGACAAAAGCTGTATTCACCAAAGATAGCAGTGGCAATCTCACAGAGATTTTATTTCACCTATCCCTTGACAGTAGTAATCAATGGCAACTGACAATTCCAGTCCAATTGACTACACGAACGAGCTGCCAGCCTTTTGACAATTCATCCTACTCAACTGCTTTAATTGAGTGCCACTCTCACGCAGAATTGCCTGCTTTCTTTAGCAGCACAGATGATGCTGACGAGCGGGGTTTTCGCCTCTATGCAGTCTTGGGTAAAGTTAATACCTTGACTCCTGAGATTTTAGTGAGAATCGGAATTTTCGGACACTATAGCTTAATTAAAGCTAATTCTGTATTTGAAGAGCCACATTTTATCACTGATGCTTACCAAAACTCCCTTAAACCTCGACTTTGAGTACGCAAATTCCACACCTCTCCTTCTCAAAGATTACTCTCACCTTCACTTATGGCTCGTTGGCTGTGGCGGCACTGGCTCTTATGTAGCTGAAAGTTTAGCACGATTAGCTTACGTTTTCAAACAAGTTGGGAAAAATGTCAATATTACCTTTGTAGATCCCGATATTGTGGAAGGGAAAAATTTGGGGAGGCAGAGATTTTGTCAATCTGAACTTGGACTGAATAAAGCCACTACTCTTGCCTTGCGTTACAATCTTACCTGGGGGCTAGAAATTAGTGCAATTCCTGACTATTTTGACCCCAAATTGGTAAAATCATACTGGAATGATTTGGTAATTATCATTGGCTGCGTTGACAATAGTGCTGCTCGCCGTTCCTTGGGCAAAACGCTAGAGAATAACCGCCACGCTGAGATTCCTAGAATCTGGTATCTTGATGCTGGCAATAACTTTGATAGCGGTCAAATTCTACTGGGCAGCCATAATAGCCTTGAAGAGCTAACTCCGCACCTGGATAAGTTCAAGAAAACAGGCATTATGGGAGCGCTTCCCTCTCCTGTTTTACAATGCCCCAATTTGATAGAATTGCGACCTGAAGAATTGGGAAATACCCATTTATCTTGTGCTGAGTTGGCTAATCTTAACGCTCAGAGTCTCACAATTAATCAAACAATTGCCTCAATCGTTACTGACTATCTATTCCGCCTCAGTTTGACAAAGGACTTGCGTAATTTTGCCACTTTCCTTAACCTTAAATCTGGTTCTATGCGCTCAGAATTTATCAGTTGTTCATCTCTCATAAAGTTTAGTTGTACTTGATACAAATCCTGGTTAGCTACACCTAACGGGATAACAACCCCGTCAAAAGCTTGATAAAATCAAGGACATAGCCCTCATACCCATCTGAAAAATCTGAGAGAGTAGAGGGGAGGGTAAAGGTTGAACAATACACCTTTACCCTCCCCTTCCCCTTCCCTTTATTTTGCTAACTTTATTAAGATTTTTTTTGGTTTAATACTGTGTTGAGTTGTAGCGTTTCGTGTAGGCATCGTCGGCAAAGGATTGAATCAGCTCAATCTGACTAGGATTGACTGTAATTTCCCAGACCTTGACTCGCTCAGGCACTGTCCAAGTTGCTTTCTTTTCATAGAGCCTCACGATACGCGGGAAACTCAGGTGCTTCAGCCCTGAGAGTAGTCAATACTAGGAGAGTTACCATTTTGAGTAATTGATGCAAGGCTTTTTTCGGAAATTTCAGAGTGTTCTGTATCTTGTATTGCAGTGAGATCGCTACTGCTGCCATTCTCTAAAATTCCTGTATTTGTTAAGTATTCTTCTAAGATGGGAATTAGAGAGCGATACCACTTTATTTGAGAACCACTCCATTTGTTTGTTGTTGAAGTAGCCAGCAAGAAAATACCATGAGCTGAGCCGGTTTGTGTCAGTATCCAAATTCGCTTGGCTTCATTACGCTCTTGATACCCCAATGAAACTAGAGCTTTGTTGACTAAATCTGGCTTGATTTTGCACTCTAAGTTATCTGTGAGTATTGCTGCTAGTTCCGTTACTGTCATCCCAACTTCTGTCAAAGGGGAAGCTGCACCAATCAGTTGTTTTGCCGTCTCTGCTACCCCTTTGAGTTCTGGGTACATAGAGGCCAGCGAGTTGAATTTAAACTGGGCGATCGCGGACGCACTCAGTCCGGTATCTTGTAGCCAAGCTACCAAGTGGTCTATCGTCTCTATGGCGGCAGCAATTTTTTCAGAAGTGGGCATCTTTGCTCGCTTAGTTTTCCATATCGTGATCTTGACAGCATGGCGATCTATCTAGCGGGACTTAAACAAATTTAAAGCCTAAATAAAGCCTAAATTTGCTTTATATGCACCAAAGATGCTAGCGAAAACTAGAAAGTTTTAGGCTTCTGTTCGAGAAGATACGCCCTAACGGGAGAAGTTGAAAAAAAATTAACTTCTCAAAGGTTATGGACTCTAACACCGCTTTAATCGGTCTCTCAAATATTTGCTCTAAATCTGACAACACTCCCCCCAGTGAAGTTAAAGAAGTGGTAGCGGTAATTTTCCCTTTTCTCACTCCGCATCCTTCCGATCAACTTCCCTTTAAAGTAGGCGATATCATCAAAACTGGTAAGCATTACGGTACTGTCACTTCTCTAAATCAAACCGATCGACCTGTAAGAATTACCTGGGATGCTAGTAACAGCGAAGACAGCTTTTCTTGGAATTATACACTTGATGAAATTCGTGTCCTCAAAATCTCCCTTGTGCCTCAGTTTATTCCTCAAAAAACTACTGGAGAACTTCCAGCTTGCACAACCATCGTACTTGCTAATTCGCAACAGGTACAATTCAGTAACACAACTATTTTCCAAGTAGAATCGCTGACTGAACACCACATTTTCATCTCGACTCTCGACCAATCTTATCTCTTTCCCATTAACTTGTTTCCAGGCTTCCCGACAAGTTGTACCATAGATATTCCTGCACCTCAGCAGTTAAAAGTCGCTCGCAGTTTGTCTGTTGCTGACCTCAAAATCCGAGCTAAGACGTATTTAGCTCTCGAAATACCCGACAACTTCTTAGAATTCGCTATGCCAATTCAAAAACAGCAATTCAAAGAAAAACTGGCTCGACAATTGAGCGAAGAAAATTACGAACTTCTAGAATTTAACATAGCTTGGGAAGAAACCTGGAAGCAGCACCTAGAAAACCTAGCCAAGAAACAAGGATTATACGGATTTAAAGAGGGAGATTACATTTTAAAATGCCGAGAAGGAGTTCAACAAAGGGGGACAGTCCAACGCTTGAACGTTGAAAATCTACGTCCATTCCAAATCGAGTGGAACAGCGGAGAAATCCAAAATTACAGTTTGACCGAACTCAAAGGTTTGGGTATAGCTCGTATCGAATCTATTGTTAAATTATCCCCCAATGTGGCTTATCAGATTAGCGAAGACGGCTCCTACTTTAGAGCTTGGATTGGGTTCCGTACTAAAGCGTTAGCTAAGGCTTGGCTAATACCTGTCAAAAAGCTAGTCGGCTACCTTAGCAACTTAATTGATTGCCAAGTTCCAGATATTCAACATACAGGCTCTAAATACGAATACGCTGTAGAATGTCCCCGGCATAAAACTTTAAGTAAGCGCTTAGAAACTCTCCGAAAAGTTGCTGAATTTGATTTAGAAAAGATGCCAAGATGATGGAATAAATGGGAAATCAAATATAATTGGCTAGTTTATGACAGTGTAAATGCGATAAACAACTCTGTTACTAATCCAAAATATAAATTGCCTAATGGCATAAAATGTTGATTTTTTCTAGTCGTAAATATCAACTCAAGGAACAATCTTTGAGTTTGAGTGCTATTCAATTCACCCTTGACCCTACAATTCCAGGATCGCATGAACAAAACAGTAATGATTTCCGGTAGTCGTTCCATTAATGAATTGCCTTTAGGAGCAATCGCATCTCTCAATCGCATCATTGAACTAGGATTTGAAGTTATAGTCGGTGATGCTTCTGGTATTGATAGCTTAGTTCAGCAGTATTTGCAGTCTAAGAATTACCAGAAAGTCTTGGTTTACTATGCCTTATTTAGCGGCAATGGCAAACCTAGGAATACTTTTGGTTATCCCACCATTGGCATTCCCGGAAACTATAGCGCTCGCGACATCCAAATGTGTTCGCATTGTGATTACGGACTAGCCATCTGGGACGGACAAAGCAAAGGAACAGCAGCTAATATCAAGCGAGTTAAGAAGACCAAAGTTGTTATTGTTTAAAAACCAACAACCACTGTTCATATTATTAATCAACAAATAAATCAGCGATCGCCCTCTAGTGTACCAGAGCGCTATCGCCTTTTTTTTGTTGATTTAACCTGCTTCGTGAAACAGTCTTGCACTCAAGCTAACGCTTATTAGGGAGGCGATAGAGTTATTATCTAGCACTAATAATGATTCAAACCTTACTAGAACGACCGCAGGAATTTAAACAAATTCCCTTCACTCTCAAACCACAACAGCAGCAAACACTCGACAAATTGAGAACATTTGCAAGCAGCACTGAGTCATTCTTTTTGCTCTGCGGTTATGCAGGCACAGGAAAAAGCACACTTATTTTTCTTCTAATCAAAGAACTCTTGGCTCAAAGCAAGCGCATTGTCCTCACTGCACCTACTAACAAAGCCGTCGGTATTCTCAGAAAAATGGCAGCCTCTCAAGGTATTTTCGGAGTAGACTTTCTGACAATACACCAACTTTTAGGCTTAGGCATAGTTCGCAAAGAACAAGAGAAAGTCTTAGAACAGACAAGCTGTTGTTACCTCCACCTCTACGATATCATTTTTCTTGACGAATGTTCGATGGTTGGAACTCAATTATGGTCTTGGATTGAGCGTAGATTTGAACGTACCCTGTTCAACCACCGCAAATTAATTCTCATGGGCGACCCAGCTCAGCTTAACCCCGTCGGAGAAAAACGCTCGCCTGTCTTCAGCATTACCAATAAAACTATGCTAACCGAAGTTGTCAGGCAAGCTGGAGAAAGTCCCGTCCTCGACTTCATCACCGAATGCCGTTCTTGTGTCAAGAATAAAACCGATATGTTCTTGCCACATTCTACCTACACTCAAGGGAACAAATCTAACGGTGCATTCAAAGTTAAGCCAGAAACACTCCTGCAATACGCCCTCAAAACCATCAAGTGCGAATTCACTTCCAACCCTGACTGCTTTCGGATTCTGTGCTGGACAAACAAGCAAGTCAACTATTACAATCAGGCCCTCCGAGAACAAGTTTACGGTCAAACAGCCCCCAGATTCATACCGGGAGAAAGGCTGATTACTAAGAAACCAGTCATGGCCCCTGATGGTAAGACCGTTATTTTGCCCACTTCAACTGAATTTACCATTAAAGAAGTTGAAACGAGCCAACACTACGGCTATCGAGTATGGCTTTTAAAGATTGTGACCGATGACGGTTTATTTCGGCAAATCTTTGTGCTGCATGAATCCGAAAATAAACGCTACCAGGCTGAACTTAAGGAAAAACTCAAGAGTGCCAAGCGCAGCGGATTTTTATGGCGCAAGTATTATTGGTTTAAGGACGACATATTTGCCGAAATTGACAATTGCTTTGCCCTGACTATTCACAATTCTCAAGGCAGCACTTTTGATGAAGTGGGTTTGGACATTAATGACATTTTGACTCGGCTATTGGTGGGAAAAGAAATGAGCAGCAAACAGAAACTTAAAGAATACCACCGCCTCTTGTATGTCGGAACGAGTCGCTGCCGCCAACGGATACTATTTGTTCCTCCAATTTCATCCAGAGTTCAACTTGCATTAGGATACTTAACTAAATCTGGTTCAAGTAACTTTTGATGATAGGCAGTAGAAAGTAGGGAGAAAATAGCAATAAATCGGTTTGTGAAAAAGGCGACATCTCACTTAGAATAATATATCAGTAGGGCGAAGCATGACCTCCGTAAATATAAGACGTTCACCAATAACTTATATGCCGGAATGCTTCGCTCTCTTTTTTTCGACAAGATGCACTCCCAAAAACTGCTACTTAGATTACGATTTTATTAATCAACAAGCTCAAATTTATCATCCTAAAATAAAGGTTGATTATTAGCTTTAATTGTTAAAAAATAATTACAATAATCCACCTGCTCTCAACCATATTGGTTCCACTCTTTCCACACTTCGACTCTCTTTTTTCAGCCACCGCTCGCGAGTGCTGCTACCGCAGCGGCAAATCGAACTTCTGACACACAACTAATTATGGCAAAATCTAGACTTACAGAAACACCCCCTCAGCAAAAAGTAGTACAGAGAGCAACCAAGAAAAAACGCTCTCCTGAAACAGCGACTAATTCCGCTAAGGCTGAAAAAACTGTTACAAAAATCACAAAAGGTTCTTCAACTTCTGAACCGGAAACAGCACTTTCAGAACAAGTAGAACCCTCTGAAAAATCCACAGAATATACACCAGTTTCAGCCACAGATGCTTCTGATTTAGGAGCTAAATCAAACGATGAGACATTGCCGGAGCCTTCTCCTTCCCCTTCCCCTTCAATCGTTGAATTTGCCTGTGATGCCAGAGAATTAAATGATTACATCCAAACTCTCAAAAGCAGCATTTATAGCAATAACAACCATGTCATTTTATCCAATATTCTCATAGAAGCAGATGCCGCAACTAGACAATTGCATTTAACTGCTTATAACCTGGAATTTGGGATACAAGCGAGTTTTGAAGCTAATATCAATCAATCTGGAAAGCTCACTCTCCCTGCAACCATACTCGCAGACATTCTCGGAAAATTTCCGAAAAGTCGCGTTACCTTAAAGAGTTCTTGGGAAATTATCAAAGGAAGTGACGTTCCATCAGTCAGTGCCACTCTGACTGCATCAAGGAGCAAGCACGTCATTCGTGGGCTAACTGCGGACGAATTCCCTGCTATCAAGAGCCTTGAACAAAAACTTGTGACCATTCCTGCTAGCGTGTTAATTGCTGTCCTCAAAGCCAGCTTATTTGCTGTAAGTTCTGAAGAAACCAAACGTATCTTAACTGGAGCTAACTTTCAACTAAGCCACGACGCAGAAAGGGGACTTTCTCAATTGAGAGTTTGGACAACAGACGGACATCGGATAGCAATGGTTGTAGGATTCAGTGAAAGCAGTGATTCCGATATTTTGAACACTCGAAACGTGCAATTTACAGTACCCACTAAGGTACTCCGGGTATTAGAGCGGACTTTGAATCCCACTGACAGAGTAGCTATTTACTATGAGACTGAGCCTGACAATAGCAATAACTTTGTTGCTTTTGAGTGGAACAATTGGCGGCTGACAGCGCAGTTATTAGAAGGAAAATACCCGAATTGCGACCAGATTATTGCTCCTTATCGGCATGAACTTAGCCATCAAATTGTGGTAGAGAAGCTCAGCTTTTTAAAAGCCTTAGAGCGGTTAGCTTCTCACAGCGATAAGTCCCATGTTACAGCAATTTTTGAATTCGATTTAGATAGTCAACAAGTGCGAATTTCACTAAATAATACTCTCAGTTCTGGTACTGAGATAGTTGATGCCAAACTATTCGGTTGTGACTTTCGGATCAAGTGCGACATCCGCTATTTAATTGATACAGTTAAAGCTGTTTCTAGTTCGGATTTGCGGATGTTAATGGCAACTCCTACGGCTCCCATACTGATTGCACCGTTTGGAATACCAGCGTCGGGTACAGAGGCTTTAGAGTGCGAATACATTATCGCTCCGCAAGAATAAAAGGTGGGGAGCGGCATCTAAATTTGATGCCCTCTCCTGCCCCAATTCGGAGCCTATTACTGTATAAATTAGGATAATTTAAATTCCTATTTTAACATAAAAATTATCTACAAGTGTGTTCAATACTCTCGCACCAACAACTTATATTAATACTAATTATCAAGACTCATGCAATAGTAGCCGTAGGGTGTGTCGCCATTAAAAATTCCTAATTTAGACAAACAATCTCACAGATCCGCACCTGACAAACAGAGCCCACAAACAAAGCTAACAATTCTGTAGCAAGATTTTTGAGAAATGGCATAACTTCAGGCACGGCTCCCCTATCGGGGAATAGTTACCAGAAGTATTCTAACGACTCAAAATGTACCAACCACTGCACCTCAAATACCGACCAAAAAACCTGCAAGAATTAGTGGGTCAAGACACCATCAAAACAACCTTGACCAATGCCATCACCTCCGACAAAATTGCTCAAGCTTACCTATTTACTGGCCCCAGAGGAACAGGCAAAACTTCAACCGCTCGCATCCTTGCTAAATCCCTCAATTGTTTGAATAGCAAAAAGCTAACCGCCACTCCTTGCGGAGAATGTTCAAGCTGCAAAACCATTGACTCCTGTTCAAGCTTAGACGTAACTGAAATCGATGCTGCCTCTCACAATGGCGTGGATGATGCCAGAGAATTAATACAACACAGCAACTTTGCGCCAGCGATGAGCCCTTACCGCATTTGGATTTTAGACGAGTGTCACCAACTCAGTACCAGCGCTCAAAATGCTCTCCTCAAATGCCTTGAAGAACCTCCGGCTCATGTGGTATTTATTCTCTGTACGACTGAAGCACATAAAGTCCTGCCGACAATTATTTCCCGCTGCCAAACTTTTAACTTCCGAGCCTTGTCAGTTGATGCTATTGTCGGACAATTGCACAAAATTAGCTCCGCTGAATCTATTGAGATCGCAAGTGAGGCCATGCGGGCGATCGCTCGCACCTGCGACGGAGGGTTAAGAGATGCCTTGCAATTACTCTCTCAGCTTTCACTGCTAAACTCAGAGATTACCCTAACTCAAGTTGCAGAAGTATCTGGCAGTATCAGCGAGCAAGAGTCGATCGCCCTTCTCAAAGCCATTCATTCTGGCGATACCTTAAGCGTACTGCAATCTTCGAGAACGCTCATTGACAGCGGCAAAACCCCTAAACTTATTCTCAGCAGCTTGCTAGCAGCAATGAGAGATTTGCTCATTGTCAAATCAACGCGCCACTGCCAGAATTTAATTGCAGGGCCAGTAGGCTACTCACAACTGCGCTCGCTCGCTCTTCATCTCGATTTTGAAACAATTGATGCGGCTTGTACACAATTGCAAAAATCAGAATTTCAATTGAGAACTAGCACCAATGCTGTTACTTGGTTAGAAGTCTGTCTGCTGAACTTGATGCTGTCAAGCAAACCCGCTGCCCCCGAAACGCGATTGCCGGCAACTTTCCCATCTAATCAGCCTGACAATTTTGATAAAACCCCTCAAACAATAGAGGCAGATTCTCCTGACTTTGAGACAACTTGGGCGCAAGTAGTAGCGGCAGCGAAACCAGGCAATCGTAGCCTCTTAAACCGCGCTCAAATTGCCGAACTTTCGGCTGATTCATGTGTGTTAGCAGTAGAAAGAAAATACGCGAATAAGTTTCAGAGTCACCTTGAATCCGTGCAGCGGATCGTTACTAAAGCTTTAGGCCGCTCTGTTACTGTAACTGTCAAACAACAGGAAGAGTTAGCAGCATGATTAGCATCCTAATTGGGAATGATACCTACGCAATTGAACGAGAAGTTGAAAAGTTTAAGACTCAAACTCATCCTCTCTGGCGAGATTTCAACATCCACCGCTTCGATACTTCTTCCCTGGATGCAGCCCTCTCTGCTGCTGCTTCAGTTCCTTTCGGCGGTGGAAACAAACTTATTGTCGTTGAAAATTGCGATTTCAAGCAATTTGGAGAAATGGGGCTAGAATTGCTGCAAATTTTGCCCCAATTACCTGTTACAACGCACTTAGTCTTCACTGCTGCTGTTATCGACAAACGGCTCAAGGTAGTCAAGCATTTGTTGCAGTTTGGTAACCTCAAGGAGTTTACTCTCATTCCTCCTTGGCGTACCGATTTGATTGAAAGTGCGATCGCTGCTACTGCTAAACAAAAGAATCTTTCAATTGCCAGAGATGCTGTCACCTATCTAGCGGTAGCGATTGGCAACGATTCTGCTAGAAGAGTCAGTGAACTAGAGAAATTAGCCATTTATGCAGCAGGCGCTCGCATTACGAAAGAAGCTGCTAAAATCCTCGTTCCAGCTACCACAGCCAACTGTTTTCAACTTGCCGAAGCTCTTTTAAAAGGTCAAGCAGTGGCGGCCATTAAGGTGCTTGATGAATTGCTATCTCGGGCAGAGTTTCCTTTAGCAATTATTGCCACTCTCCAAACTCAGTTTAAAACTTGGTTGTGGGTAAAAGCTACTATCAATTCCGACCAACAACGTTCTGATAGCGAAATTGCTAGTATGTGCGGAATTAGTAACCCCAAACGGCTGTATTTCCTTAAGCAGGAGGTTAAGGAAGTATCTGCGAACTTCTTAAGTCGAGCGCTCTCCATTTTGTTTGATTTAGAAATCGCTCTCAAAACAGGAGATAAGCCTGACTCGATGTTGCCTGCTTTGCTCAGCATCACTCAACTCACTCACCTTAAATAACAGGAAAGCGCTGCCGAGTTAATTCGGCAGTCTTTCATTAACAATCCTGGAGGCAAAAACTGCTTTGCAACACTATTGGTAGCAGTAAGGTGCGCGGCGTACCCTACAGATAGAGTTTATGCGTAAGTCTTAATTAACTGTAGTGACAAAGAAGTTGTTTTTCTCATTAATTTATCAAAGAAGTTTTGGAGTTTATTTATCGCACTAGGTCGCTATTTTTGTTGAATAACAGCTCATCTTTCCTGCATCATCCAAACGAGAAAGCCCAAGATTTGCTCAACAGGAGGTAGTGGATAATCTGTAAGGTCAATGGACGCGCATTGCTCTTCTAATTTAAGAAAACGCCAAACAGTACCGCTAGTCACCGTCCCGTAAATCGTCGATATCGGCTGTTGCTTTTGTTGGTTAAAGCGTTGAGCAGCAACCATTTCTGCAAGGCATTGCCCTAAAGCCGGTTTAAGGTCTTCTTTCTTGGCTGACACCAATATAACCGCAGGGGCTTTGATAAATAGTTGCTCCGGGGAACGACTAAGAAGAAAGTCAACATACCCTGTGAGTTCAGCCTCCGGTTCTACATTGAATTCCTCGCCTGAAAAAACGCTAATCTGTCCTTGAAGCTGGCGTTTTACTTCTAGTAACACAGGATTGATAATCCCCTCAGAACGAGCTTTTTCGCTACTCACCGCGATCGCCCAGGGAATCGTTTCTTTAAGAATATCCTGTAGTAAAGGGCTAGGAGTGACCGGGGAAATTTCTGGTAAGAAACGCGAGCCTTCAATGATTGTAAGATGGAAATCATCTACAGCTTTGCTGAGAGTAAATTTACTGTAAGGCATAGGTTTATTATTTTTAATCGGATACTATAACACTTCGGCGTTGAATGAGGTAAGTCTGGTAATTGGTAAAGTGTACTGTACTGATTATATAGCTAGTCTAAATAAGTTGTGAAAAAAACAAGTTTTAAACGAACCGCGAAGACGCGAAGCACGCGAAGGTCGGAAAGAGAAGAGAGTTTCACGACTTCTGCAAGACTCACTATAGTGCCTCACGAGGCGATCGCGCAGTGAGCCAGAGACCTACCGTTTCCCTAGTTCCTGAACCCAAACCCATAATTGCCACCAAATTCAGTCCGACTCCCAGTTGGTTTTTTGGGAATTTCTTCTCTCGTTCTTTTTCCTACCTATCGGTAGTAAAAGAGAAAAGATTCATTCTTAGAGTGACCAATGCCTCCCAATTATATCAACCTTCTTTCCCAACTAATAGCCAGACATGATTTTCACCAAAATAACTTCCCAGAAGCAAGCCACTTGCAGCCAACTGCAACAGCCGATTTGTGTGAGTTTTTAGGCGAAGAGGTTATTTATCAGACAATCGCGACTGCTATAACTCCTAAGCTCTACAAAATTCCTCAAGACTTGCCGCCTTCAATAATTTCTGCTTTGCACCGCCAAGGCATTCAACAGCTTTATTCGCACCAAATTAAAACACTCAAAGCCGTGCGCCAGGGCAAAGATGTCATCCTCAGCACAGCAACAGCTTCTGGCAAATCTTTAAGTGCGTACTTGCCTATTTTAGAGGGCATTCTCCAACATCAATTTACTGCACTCTCTATTTATGGCTTGAAAGCTTTAACAGCCGACCAAAGTCAAAAACTTGCCGATTTGCTCCAACTGATTCCTGAGCCTGCGCGCCCGCGCCTTGCCCTTCTAACTGGAGATACTCCTCCCAAAACCCGAGAACAATTATTAGCTGCAAATCCCAGCATAATCAGCGCCACACCAGAGTTAATTCACTATGCGCTGAAAGGCGTTCACTGGAGTCAGCCTTGGCAGCATTTTTTAAGTCGCCTCCGCTATATTGTCCTAGATGAAGCTCACACTTTTAACGGAGTTTACGGAGCTAACATGGCTAGCTTAATTCGCCGCTTAAAATTGGCAGTAGACGAGCGCGGAGGTTCTTCTCAAAAACTACAATTCCTGATGTTGAGTGCTACCGTTGGCAATCCCGTTAAATTAGCGAAGTTACTATCTGGTAGAAGTCGAAAGCGAACTATCAATAAACCCGAGCGGTTAGTTTGGATTAACTCTAGCGGAGCTGCTGTCCCAGAACGGCAATTAATTGTTACTAAACCGACTCATGATGCTAATTCCGATGTTGCTCGCATCATTATGTTTTTGTTGCAGCAGGGGCAAAGTGGAATTTGCTTCGGTAACGGCAGACAAGCAATTAAGAACTTGTGGGCAACTTTTAAGCAAGAAGCTGTAACTCAAACTAACTCGGGAATTGAGTCGCAAGTAGCAATTTTCTACGGCAGTTTAACAAGCGAGCGCCGCATGGAAATTATTAACTCTTTGCAGTCAGGAACAGTTAAGTGTATCCTCAGCACTAGCGCTCTCGAAGCAGGAATTGATTTGCCTCAACTTGACTTTGCTATTATTAGGGGATGGCCGGGAAGCTTGCAAGCTTTTAGGCAGAGGGCTGGCCGGGCTGGTCGCACAAACTCCGGTTTAATTGTCTTCATTCCTATTGCACAATCACCTTTGGATAACTATTTTGCCGATCGCCCTGAATTGTTGCTGTCCGCCGAATCTGAATTGGTGAGCTTTAATGCCAATTATCCCATAGATATTGCCAAACATTTGATGTGCGCGGCTGTCGAAACAGGCATTCCTGCCCATAAGCTCAAGCACTACTTTGGCAAGAGCGCTCATATAATTGCAACGGCTTTAATTGAGCAAGGTGTTCTTCACAGAAGCCGGGATAAATTATGGGCTAAAGGCTTTCCCCATAAAGATGTAAACTTTCGAGGGGGAACGGGTTCTAGTACGATACAACTGGTGGATGCGGAGACTCAAGAAGAGATTGAACTCCTCAGTGCGGAGATTGCTTATCGAGAGGTATTTCCTGGTGCTATTTACCGCACGCAAAACTCAGACGGCTGTTTGGTGACTTATACTTCGCGCTCGCTCTTGAATGGCAAAGCTATTTTGCAAAACACCCCTGAAACTCGACTGTTTACTGTAGCGATTAGCCACACTGATACCAGCCTCAAGCAGAATTTGAGTTTGCCTCAACAAATCCCGTTGGTCATTCCAGAAGTTGAAGGAAATGTTCAAACCAATTCAACGGATAGTAAGGCAATTCCAGCTCAAGCTATTCTGGAACTGGTTTGGGGAGAAATTAGCCAACTCGTCACTGGTTATCAATTATTAACTCGCAATTACGAGTTAACTTGTCTCAATAGAAAGTGTGTCAATTACAAAGAGCATTTACCAAAATGTACTGCCTGTCCTGTTTGTGGCAAGAGAACTCGCTCTGCTGAGCTAACATCGGTTCTTAATGAGGTAAACTTTGAGCAACCTTACGAAATAAAATTTGCGACTCCTGTACTGCAAATTAGTTTTAATTCCCCGGTTGAATGTTATCTGCAACAGGTAGTAACAGCTACTCGCCAGGAATTGCTTCAGTCTCAACAGCCGATTCCTCCCGGATATCAGCAGTTGTGGGAGTACCCCGCGAATTTGTTGGCTATTCACAGTTTCGGCCATCAAATTTTAGCAGCTTTACCTCTGACTATTTTGGCTTCACCTAATGATGTGAATTTTCTGGTAGAGAAGAGAGGTGCAAATGACTATGCAGGACTCTTTTACGATTTAGCAGAAGGAGGTTCGGGAACCTCGGAAGCTATTTTTCGTTCTCTCCCTCAATTAGCTCATGCGGCTGCTGAGTTAGCCCGCAGTTGTTCTTGCAGTTCTGGCTGTCCTAAATGTTTGATTCAGTCGGGATGCCCTGATGGTAACAAAGCTTTACTCAAGCAGGTGGGGCTGCTGCTGTGCGAAGCATTTTCTACTCCTTAAATATCAAAAAATGGGTGGAATAGACGGCTGAGAAAGGGGAATAGGGAGAGAGAAATAGGGAAAATGGGAGTGGGAATAGAGTGTAGCTTTTTTGTGTGAAAATAGCTACACTCTATTCCCCAAATTTTTTTACTGTTTTTATTAAACAAGACGCTGCTTGCATCAACATAGAATTGTGCGAACCGCTACTGCGGTTTTTAGGGGTGCATTTTTCAGACTTGTACTTATGAAAAACAAGCTTGTCTTACCAGTCATTGACTCCAAGACTAGAGAGTCAACGCTGTTACATTTCAGAAATCAACCCTATAAACAAAAGAAAAAGCAAGCTTTAATTCCCAACCTCAAACGAGATTTAAAGCCGGGCTGGCTTTTAACAATTCTCGCACAAATAGACCGATGTTTATGGGGAAGGTGGGATTATTGGGCTTTGTGTCAAGCTGTCCCCGCTCATGCCTGGATGCGGTGGAAGATGGAGCCAATGCTAGCCATTCTGGAGAACAGAAAACCAGAAATTTTACCCAAATTTGTAATTGAGGAAACTTTGCCAGCAGAACCGATTCCCCAAATCGAATGGCAGCATTCTCCTACCGCAGAAGCCATGTTAGATAACACTCTCAATTGCATTCCTCAACATGGAGAATGGAAAACTTGGTCAGCTTGGGACTATTTGGAGTTTTTCTTGGACTGGGTTTTGTTCGCATTCGGACATCCAGCTTACAAGATTTTACCCAAAGAACCTGCCGGCTGTGAAGGTGCATCAATGCGTCTTTATCAGATGTTTGACCTGTCAATTCTCATGCTGTATCCTGAAGATTACATGGGCCGGCTGCTACCCCAAATTTGCGGAAAGACTGCTCAAAAAAGTTCAGGCTTTTATCCGACACCCTTAGCTTTGTGTCAGTTCATATCTAAGTTAGTCAGTGGTGATAAAACAGAGCGAATTTCCAGCTTCAATGAACCTGCGTGCGGTACGGGTGCTTTAATGTTAACACAGTCGAATTATTGTCTGAGCGGTATCGGTCAAGATATAGACCCTACTCTGTTAAAATGCGCTTTGTTTCAGTTTTATCTGTTTTCACCTTGGCTGGCTGTTCCGATTTGGTGGTTGGGTCAAACTGATTTGCTCCTTGGCAATACTTTAAGTAGCGATAGACCTCAATCAATAAACGCTGCTTACTGGTATAATGAGTGGTTTGAGCCAGTCGAGTCCCAGGCTGAAAATCATACTGATTGTCCTGTCGAACATGAAATAAGTTCAGGAGAAAGCTCAGAAGTTATTGACTTGAATGAGAAGACATCAATTCACTCAAATCCAGTCATTCAAGAAGTTGTTAATGGCAAACGCCGCTCCAGAAAAACGACAACATCTCCTCACCAATTTACGCTGTTTAATTTGGACGATTTTTAGCCCAATACCTACCTATCGAACGATTGTTACGGTGCAGGTGAAGAGGTGAGTTCAAATCACCTTTAACGTTAGTCTCATTGTTAAGAACCAAGCTACCGATATCGTTGGTAAACTATCACGCATGAGTTCGGAATTTGGAAAGCAACAAGCCGAATATAGCGCAGTCAGACACTCAGTTGCGATCGCGACTACACAACCAATTTAGGGTGCATAGACACCAGAACCTCTATCTGTCAAGGCAGATGCGCCCTAAACGCCTGCTAATTTAGAGTAAATGGATGCCAAAAACTCTCATTTGTCAAGGCAGATACACCCTAAACGTTCGCTTGCTTTAGGGTGCATCAACGCCAAAACCATTAATCTATCAAGGCAGATGCACCGTAAACGACTCGCTTGCTTTAGGGTGCAGATTCGATAAAAGCCTTAGTTAGTCAATGCCTATGCACCCTAAACGACTCGCTTGCTTTAGGGTGCATAAACGCCAGAACCACTAATCTATCAATGTCTATGCACCCTAAAAAACTTAAGGCTTGAGCTTGCCCAGATAGAACGAATGATGCTTGCCACCCTTACGAAATCTCAAGTAGGCATAGGGGCCGCATCCTTTGATTGTCTTGGATTCGATGTATCCCGTACTACCGCGCGCACCAGTAGCAGCCATTTTTTCTTCTCGTTTTTCTTCCCAGTCTGAGTCGGCTTCCAACTCCGACAACCTTTTCTCTTCAGCGTCAATTAGCACGTCAATTGCATCGAGAAGGTACTTGAGCTCTTCCAGCTTAAGTTGATAGCAATCCTGCAACACGCTGTGCAGCGTTGCAATTTTCACGGAACAACTGCGCTTTTTGGGCATAACCAGTCAAATTTATGGGGCAAAAGCGATCGCATACTCTGCAAACCTTGAGTCAATGAACCCTAAACTGATAGATCACAAGCGGGCTGAAGTTTCCACTCACACCTCGTGTCTTGTACAATTTTTAGTATTGGCTTACTGCTTGTTAAAACTGTAGCACAGATATAAGGTCGAGCATGGGACGGAAACAGAGATCGCCTTCAGGCATTGTTTTTCGAGCGCGAGTTGCGCGACAGACACCAGAACAACTTGAAAAGCTTGCAGCTTCGATGGGTCACTTGTACGGAGGCAAGGGAAAACCCGGTGCCCTACTAGATATGCTGGCATCTGGAGATTTGGTTCTCGTACCAAAAACCGCAACAGATGTCATCAAATCTGTGGCACAGTTTTTGGAAAAAACCGAGCAGCCGGCCGTCAAATTGGATCGTAAGCGGGGGGACGGTACTCAAACAATTCCTGCCGGGTCACAGCAAATCTAGACCGGTCTGTTCCTGATGTTGGTAAAACAAACGATGCTTGAGTGCCAATTGCTTGAATGTCCTCAGAACTCCGTTCAAAAGACAGCACAAACTGAGTCCTTTGATAGCGCAAGTCAGCAATTGTTACCTCCCCGGGCTTCCCTTTACAGATGGTGAGTGCTTGGGAAACAGCTAATCGTCTCTAATCTCACACAAGATTGGATTAAGTAGTTGGACAGAATTAATTACACAAAATAGAATCTGAAATTCTCTTCCTGTGAGCCTTACAAAATTATATCTGTGTAAATATTTCTGTCCATGTACTTAAAACTGTGCGTTTTTTTCCACCTGCTTGTAAGCGGGTACTACTTATTTAGTTGAAAGACCTTGCTTGAATAAAACTTCAGTTAGTGGCAAAAATGTTTTTTTAAAGTAAAAAAACATAAATTTGAGGTGGCTTTCAACTAGGAAATTGGTAATTTTTTTTCCATGATTCTACAATAAAAGGCGAGGCAGTGTCAGGCGATCGCCTGACAGGAGTATTTTTGCTTAAAGACTATCCAATCGAACGCGAGGTATGAATATTCTCAACAATGCTTCATGCTCTGTGACAGTTGAGGGTGCAGGATGTGGGCTATAAATTTTTAATCCTATTCCGCACTCCCGGACTTTTTCTGTGGCGATCGCCGCTATTGCTCAGTCTTTTATGCTCTGAGCAATGTACCTCCTTACTCTATCAGACCTCAATCAAACTATTCATACTAGCCCACTACAAGAGCCGCCTCTTGTTCCTTCCTATCTTCAAGAACGCTTGCAACTGCTTGTCAAGCAAATTTTAATGGGATTACCTGTCGAGCCAATTCTCAACAGTCACCCCCAGTTCCAGCAGTGGGTTTTCCAGCTCAAAGAACTATCGCCATCACTGTTTTTACCGCAGCGAAAACTGTTTGTTGACATTCCAATTCAAACAAAACTAGACCGAGCAAAAAGGGGAGTGACAGAAGAAAATTCTTCCCCTTCTCCTCCATTTAAAGTGATACAAGTCCGTGCAAATGTGGGTCTAGTCAAAGGAACGCCCAAACTATTTGAGTGGGCGATTCGCCATCCTGTACTGACTTGGCAAGACCGAGTTAAGTTATGGGTAGCTGCCGAATTTTTCGAGATCGAGCCTCACAAGCTGCAACTGATTATTTTGGCACTGCACCCGACTCAACAAGCAGAAAAAGTTCTGTTTGCCTGGGACAGCAAGCAACACCGACAAACTCAAAATTGGCTTTTGACTACCATTGAACGAGAGAGAGAACAAACAGTTATCAAGCTCAATGGTCATCTAACACCTCAACCGAAGGAAGTAGCAACAGCTATTAATTTGGATGAAGTCAATTTGGATGAAATCAATTTGGATGAAGTCAACGAAGTGTCGATCTAATCTGTTCAGACTGTGTATAGCTCTTCTGGATTTGTGGTGGGAACGGTAGTGTGAGCCTCTCGCCCGGGCTTTTCGGGCCGCATCACTAGAATTTTTATGATCACCTAAAACTCGGGAGAACCGACTTTATTACCATCCTCCTATCGAGAGACATCCACCTTCCGAAGAAATTGCCCAAAAATCAATACTTTTCTTCTCTCCATAGGAGGATGACACTCTTTAACATGAGGAAAAACAATAGACTATGGATAAAATGTAGTAGGAATCTTAATCGTGACTGCAACTACCGCCACCCAACCAAAAACAAGCCAACTAAAAACCATCCTGATAGTTGAAGATGACCCGATGATGCAGCTCGGTCTACAGCATATCCTCAATAACCAACCCCATTTAACAGTTGTCGCACAAGCTGTTAACGGCAACGAAGCCGTCAGTGCTGCACTGCAACACCAACCAGACATCGTGCTGATGGACATTGACTTACCCGGAATCGACGGTATTGCAGCCGCGCAGCAAATCAGAGCCGCACTGCCGCATACTCGCATCCTGATGCTCACCCACCACAGCAATCCAACTCAGGTAATGGCGGCTTTGTCAAGCGGCGCTCACGGCTACTGCGTTAAAGGTACTAACGCAGAACAACTTCTAGCAGCGATTACGACTGTGCAAGAAGGTGGCAGTTACCTAGACCCTAAGATTGCCGACTGCGTGCTGCAAAATCTCAAAACGCCACTGCCCGATAGCTATGCGAATGACGACATCAAGCTGACAGAACGGGAAATGCAGGTTTTGCAGCAGCTAGTTGAGGGTAAAAGCAATAAACAAATCGCTGCTCAACTAGGAATGAGCGTCCACACCGCCAAAGGTCATGTAGAGATGATTATAGCTAAATTTGAAGCGAGCGATCGCACCCAGGCTGCCGTTAAAGCACTGCGTTTGGGGCTGGTTTAGCCGTTGGAATGCAGCTTCTAATTGTTCTAAAAAAAGTGGTTTTTGAGGCGTAGCTATCGCGTAGCAAATTATGGCATCTTGTCAATCTTCAAACTTTGGCAATGTCAACCAAAACCTCGCTCCTTTTCCCAATTCGCTATCAACGCCAATCTCTCCGCCGTGAGCCTCAACAATTTGCCTGCAAATGAAAAGTCCCAATCCCAATCCTTGCCTTAAACTAACTCCAACTCCCCTCGTATAAGGCTCGAATAATCTTGCACATTGCTGAAGAGAAATTCCTGCCCCATTGTCTGCAACCGTACAGCGAACCATCTCACCTTCCTTTTTAGCTTCTACCGTCAAAATAAACCCAGACTGATTGTATTTAACAGCATTGTCGATCAGATTGCCAAACACCCGCCAGAGCTGCTGGGCATCAGCATTGACTAAAGGCAAATCGGCTGCAAAAAGCTGCTTAACCTTGACTCGATGCTGGTTGAGAATTGGTAATCTTTCAATAAGAATATTTTGGACTAAAGTGGGCAGCGACAGCGGCTTCATGGCTAAAGAAGCACTTTTCACATCAAACTGTTGTGTTGCTGTTAGTGACTCAATCAACTGGAGTTGGCGCGAACAACTTTGCACCATAACCTCCATAGTCCGCCTATCAATAGCAATGTTACTGCCAGCATCATTGAGGCGACTTCGCAGCAGCAGCGACATTCCCGATAGAGGCGATCGCAAATCGTGCGAAACAGCATGCAACAGCATTCTTAAATTGGCTTCTGCTTGCTGTCTTTCTTGAATTTCCTGGCTGAGCTGAACATTTTGTGCAGCCAATTGCACGTTAGCGCAGCGAAGTTGCTGCTGCAGGCGCTGCATTTTAAGTTGGGCAGATACCCGCGCTAACACTTCAACAGGCTCAAAAGGTTTTATAATGTAGTCAGCACCGCCCGCCTCAAACCCTTTTACTTTGTCAAATACGTCATCTAAAGCGCTGATGAAAATTATAGGGATATCACAAGTAGCTTCAGATGCTTTAAGTTGACGGCAGACTTCATAACCATCCATACCGGGCATTTTTATGTCGAGCAAAATCAAGTCTGGCGCTTGCAACTCTACTGCTTTTAAAGCTCGCTGTCCACTAATCAACTTCCTGACTTTGTAACCGTTTTCAATTAGCAATTGAGAAAGTAGTTGAATGTTAGCGGGAATATCGTCAACAATCAAAATGTCAGCCAAAAATTGTTTAGTTTGCTCCATCATCTATCGCCACCAAAGGACAGAGTTTTGAGTTTTTTCCGAATATTGCCAACTGCTATTTTCCCAGCCGCGCTGTTCGCACCACCAGCATTAACAGGCGACTCAACATCAGCCACAGTCACGGGTTCTTCTGGATCGTTCGGATGTGGCAGCAATTGGTAAGCGAATCGAATCCGCTGATCCAGCTCTTCATCTATATTGAGCAGTTTACCCGTCTGCTGCTCTACTGACAAAGCTTTCGCCCGCCTTTCAAGCTGCGGTCTGATGCTGCTGTCCCACAGTTGTTCAGACTCTTTAGCTCGCTTTATGTCGCCGGGCCGCACCGGAATCTTGAGAGGGTAGGGAAATAAAGCTTCCGTCCCCGTTGCGTAGGCCGGTGAAGTGATGACGCACTTGCCTTGAGGAAACCTCAGAATTTCGTCAGGACTAATCAGCGGTTTCTTTTGCAACTGTTCGCTCCAGTTGACAGAACGGCTCGTTTGCTGCCCCGTCGAGCTGCCGGTCGATCGATTTTTTACCAGCACTTCCACTTCCCCGTACCGCTTAGAATATTTCTCGGCTGTCTCAAAATCGCCGGGGTTGAAGAGGACATGAGTTGACAGAGCACTGGCGATCGCCGCCCCTTTTTTATCCCCATAGAGATTGTAAAGCTGATTGAGTGATTGAATGCCAACAATCGGCACGCCGCCAGCAGAACGATATTCGTTAGCCCACTGATCCATTCTGTCGAACTTGAGAGACGGAAACTCGTCTAAGCAGTACAAAAATGGGTCAGAACGTACCCGACTCAAATTAGACACCACACATAAGTGAATAGCAGCAGCTAACAGCGGCCCCACTACAGTGCGTCTTTGGTCATCTAATTTGAAAATAATGCACTTTTTCCCTTCTAAAGCAATTGGAATGGTGCTGCGACCAATAAATGCCCGCAACAAATCTTTTTGAATGAAACTGGAGTAGGTAGCCTCTGCGGTGGCCTTGATGCCCGCCACTGTTTTTTCAGCATCTTTTGAACTTAATAACTGCGAAAAACTAGAGGCAATCCACCTGTCCATTTTGAGGGGATGACCGTCGGGTCGGTGAACGGCGTGGTCGATGCGCTTGACCAAATCAGGCAGTTGAATAATTGCGTACACAAAAGCTAAATCCGGGTAAGGACTGCTTTTTGCCAACTGCACTAAACCCTTCGCCATCAACTCGCCTGCTTTCTCAAAAAACTCATTGCCTTTACTCTCCCCCGGACTAGCATTTCGAGCAATAACTTGTCCAATTTCTGCTGCCATTACTGCATCTTGTGCATCTCTCATAAAATCCAGAGGATTGATAGTGCCGCTGTAAGCTTCCCCTGGCGCAAACACTTGCACATCGTAGCCGTAGCGCACTGCAAGGGGTGCAAGCACTTTCATCTGGTCTCCTTTTTTGTCGTAAATAATGGCAGGAAAACCTTGCTGGAATGCACTTTCAACCATCCGGTCAATGACGCTGAATGTTTTGCCAGAACCCGGAGCACCAATGACTAAAGTTCCGCGTTCTGCGTGGGGAAACCAAACCGTCGGATTTGCACCTAATAGCGTTTGCAATCTAGCGCTCAATCCCTGACAACCTTTAAACCAATAACTCGGCGTACCGCTCCACAAAGTAACGGGCTGCCGTTTTTTTTCTTTCATTTGCTTGAGGGCAGAGCCTGTGGCTGCCAATTTTTCAGCCGTCCCGCAGAGCCGCCCGGAGGTAATTTTACCTTTCCCGTTTCCAACTAATTTGGAAGCAATAAGTAAGCCTGCCATTAGCCCTAACATTGCCAGTCCCTCTGGCTTCATAAACTGACCCAACAACCCCCCAAAATCTATGCTAGTTAACGAACGTTTAGGAGCTTGAACTGCCATTGGTATCAAGGTAGCTTTGTTAATTTTAGGCAAAAATTGCAAATTGTTCATTTTTTTTAGCTCTTAAAAAAACTAAATGTTTCAGCTAGCGGCTATCGCCTCAAGGGGGAGACCATGACAAAAATAGGTAAACAATGGTAAGAAGCAATAACGCGAAATCTATCAGTAAGACAGTACAGAATTCTAGTGGAAAGTCCAACACGCAAAAGAACAAGAGTGCTGATTATTACGAGATAGATCCGGAGCTATTCAACAGTGAATACAACCAAACTCGCAAGCCCTCTTTGCCCTACGGAATCGTGATTAACGATAACCCAGCAGGTATTTTGCTCCCGAACGACCAGCTTGTCAAAGCGGAATGGCACGTAATGCCTAATGTTGAGGAATTGACAACGGTCGAACTAAGCGAAGAAGTGACAGGCTTACTGCTCCCAAAAGCGAGAATGTTGGTATTAGCTTTTGTGCCTGAGTACATCCGCTACAAAGATATTGAAGAAAATGGAGAATTAGCAGGTAGTTTTATTGGGCTTTACGACGAATATCGCGATGCCCTCGATAAAAAGACGCAGGAAGTGTGTTCCGAACACGCTCTCATCTTTCTAGATCCCAAAAACCAACCCCTGCATCAGGTACCGATTGTCGTCCGCTTCAAGAATGTAGCCCTCTGGAGCTTTAAGAGCGCTAGAGAAGAATTTTACCGCAATTTGGAACGGGCATTTGCTGATTGCTTTGGGAGAGATTACAGCGGTAAGAATGACAAGTGGCGCTCTTTGGGAGTGTTAAATGTCGAGTTTAGAGCTCTCAAAGAAGGGGAAGGCAAAAATAAATCCTTTTGCTGCAAAACTCACAGCATTACTCAGCCAACAGATGCTAATTTCCACAAGCTATTTCTCGGTCAAAAACCACAAAAGAAATTGATTTGGGGACTGCACAATAGCATTGCTGGTTTCATAGACGCTAGCGATGCCGGGTTGCCAGCTATAGCCGCTGGTGCCGAACCTGAAGTCCAGGCGTTGCCAGAAAGTGTAACTAACCGCAAAAATCGAGGTAAATTGTCGCCCCCTCGCAAAATTGCACAAGTTGAAGGAGGAACAGACTCAGAATTAGAGGAGTTAGATGAATTTTCCGAGGCGGCTGAGGTTGAAGTTGAGGTTGATCCAGAAGAAAATTTTGACTTCGATGAACCCGCAGATTACTAAACACTAACCCTCTTTGAAAAGCTGGCTGTCAGCAAGTTGATAGGTAAGGCCGTCGTAGCAAAATTGAAGCTGGCGGCGGCCTTCTTTGGAAAGCTGATTCACTCCTAGACAAGGCAAACCCTCGTGCGAGGAACTGTCAGCCTTAAACAAAGGAGTTTTCGGCGGTTTATGGGGGTCGAGATAAGCTGCAAATACTTCTGTTGGCATTTGACTTGAATCATTAGGAATTAAGTAGCCAACATAAAGGCAGCCTTTTGTACCGCACAGAGCGGAATTATTGAGATCATAAAGGTTCAGCCGTCCTACCGAGCCATTAACTTGCCACACTCGCATTCTCTTAATCGCTTCTGCCGCTGCACTTTGCCCAGCCGCTACTTTGAGTTCTGGAAGGCTGCTGTGTTCCTTTACAATTAGGGTTAAAGTTTCTTTTGGAGTGACTCGCAAAGCTTGTTGCCAAGAAGCTGGTGCGGTTGTTGCTGAACTAGAATTCGTGCAAGCAACTGTCCCCAATAATAGCGACAGGGAGGTAAAAACTGTCAAACCAATGCGAAACCAGTAACCAAGTTTATTTAACCAAACCGGGGGTTTGACAATCTTTTGGGTGCCTGCTGTTTGTTGCTTAACTCTATTTTGTTTAACCATTTGTTAGTCCCACCCTACAAAATAAAAGAAAAAAAAGGACAATAAAGCAGAAAAAAAAGACAATAAGAGAGAGAGTCTTTTGTTGAAGTAAGCTGTTGTATCTCTAAATCTTACCGTCAATTTTTATGACTTGCTTCGGGGAATACAAAACGACTCTACAATTTATATCGTGCACAGCTTAGGGACAAGTCATATCTAATCCGTTGACATCGGAATTATTATCTCTCTCTTCTCTTTCTCTGTGTCCTCTGTGCCCTCTGTGGTTTAATCATTCGGGAGCATCTCAATGAAAGCAGCCCAGCCCAAAATTGGAGTTAGGAGCCAGGAGCCAGGAGTCAGGAGGAAAGAGTCCGAAAGAAGAAGGAAGAAGAAGTGTTTTTACCAATATGAGATGCTCCCAATCATTCCGATACAACCGGAATTGATATTAGTGCTATAAAATCACTGCTTTCAGCAATTAAAAACGTCCTGATTGCGGAGAAGGTTGTTAGAGTTGTTAATACCTTGCTTTTCCACCTCCTCTTTCCCCTGGTTCAATGGGAGAGCGCAGCCGTGCCAAGAGTAACTGCTATCCCCAAACCGATTAGTATCAAAAAAGTTTGCTGCTTTCGCTTATGAAAAAGTCGAATTAAAAACCACAATCCCACCAAAAAAGAGCTGAGGAAGGGCGCAACCTTAATACTCCAACTAGCATTTAAAGTAATGCCGGAGCCGACCGAGTTGCTGATGCCATTGCTGTCACCAGAATTAGCTTGGCAATTGTCGCTGGTATTGTGGTTATAAAGCTCTCGAACTTTTTCCCCGTACTGTTTGAGAGAGTAGCCACCTAAAATGTTGGAATAGCTGGCATCAATTTTACTGCCCGAACCCCCAAAGTGTTTCTGTGCTACTCGCTCAATTAAGCGATCGCCCTTGAACACCTGCCCAGTTTTAGGGTCAATTTCCTGTTGGCTGCTGACTAAGTTCTCAGCTAGAGAATTTTGCAAGACTTTATCCTGAACAGCAGGAGGAAAATATTGGAAGAGTTCCTCTCTTGTAGGTTTTTGGCCTTTGTTGACGTTCAGGATAAAGTTAGCCCCCCCTGGAATTGAGCTGACAGCACGCTGCACGTCTTCCCGGTAACTCATCAACTGATAGCGACCGATCGCCCGCCCGCAGTCGCGAGATCCTTCGGTACAAACCATCTCGCCAATAGCTTCGTAATCGCCACTGGCTGCATTTTCCAAATTGGCGATTCCTTCGGAAAGCTTTGCTAACGCCTCCCCTAATGAAGCTACATCCACACCGTTAACGTAAGTTGCGGGGCGCGCGCACTCTCGCTTGGATTCAGGTAGAGGCTGAGTTGGTAAAGGGTTTTCTTTAGTTTGATTTGAACTCAGCGGCTTTGAAGGTTTTGTTTCAGATGCGACGCCTTTTGAACGCGAAATACTGTTAGAAGAACCGCCCTCTAATCGACCGACAAACATAGGCGAATTAACGCTGTAACTGAGAAACGGAACCGGACCAATAATGTAAGGCGATTTGCCGCAGGGCAAACTAAACCTGAAGTACAGAGCCGTGTCAACAGTATCGCTGGTTTCTGACGGTTCCATTACCACTACTTTAAACACTTCCCCAAAAAGATGCCGGCCCGTCGGTTCCCAACCGGTCAAACAGCCAGAACCACCTCGCACTTCCTGATATTTGCCGCTAATCCACTGCTTGCCTTCTAGCGGCCCTGTGGCGCGGCGACCGACGTTTTCCATGTCGTCGAGTTCGATATAAGCGCAATCTTTCTCGCAGGCTACCGCAAATCCTTCTACATCAGAACCAGAAATTGTGTTATTGCGCTTGCTCTCGTACCGACTGTAAATCATGTCAATTCGCATGATTGTGCTGCCAATAGACGCAATAGGAACCGGAAAAGTAGAAAGCGGGACTTGACTCAGCAGCGGAATATTGCTGATGAGTTCCTCTGACCAGCCAGAGAACTGTTCTAAATTTACGCTATTAAGATTGGGGATTTGGGCGATCGCAAACTCAGATAGGTCAATTTGGTTAAGTTTTGCCTGCGCTAGTTGCGGTACTTGTTTTACAGCTTGACCAATTGGTAATTGGTTGATGTTAGGGTTCACTGCGGCTATTTGAGAAGATAAAGAAGCAATTGGAGGAACATCGCTCAATTGAAATTGGCCTAGATTCGGAACAATTTCAGCCAAGTGACCGACAGTTTGCTTACCAGCTAAGGGAAATGCTGACAAGCTGATATTTTCTAAATTGATATCCCCTAGTGCCAATTGTTCAATTGCTTGCAAAGACAGAATTTCAGGTTTTACATCGTTGATGTCCCCCAGCTTCAAGATGTTGTCAACAGAAGTGCCGGCTTGCCAGCTTCGATCGCCAGAACTTCCAGAACTAGCAACTGCGGGCAGGGAACTAAAGGTAATCTGGCTCCAATCTGGCTGCAAAACTCTAGATTGCTCTTTTTCCCAAATTTTAGTAGGTAAGGAACTGGCGCTAGCAAGTGATGGAAAGCTTAAGAAAGTAATGCAGATGAAAGCAAAAATTAGGCAGAGTGTACTGGCAGCTATTAAAGCCGAGCCTACCTGGCTTAATTTTTTTAACTGCTTTGGACTGTTCATGGGAATCCTATGGATGTTAACTCAAATCCGGTAAAAAAAGCTGCTCTATTCTTTCTAATTTGGAAAAACTTTAAACGGTTTTTAAAACATTACGAAAAATAGAGCAGTATTGCAGAAATTAGCCATCAGCTAAATCTCCCTCTCCCCCTCTCTCCCTCTCTCCCTCTCTTTCTCTTTCCCTCTTTTCCTCTCCCTTTTAGGAATTACCCAAAAACCCGCTCTTTCTATGTAATTCCGTCATTCTAGGTTGAACATGAGAACGAGAAACTGGGTTTTTTAGGTTGATAGTGCGTCCTGGACTGCATTTCTCCATCTTCGCTTTTTTCTTTAATCAAGCTCCAGCTCAAGCTGTGGATTCGGGCGGACTGCTGAATCTGTCCAAGGAGTATCTGCTAGGTTGGACAAGTCATACACATTTTCTTGGTAAGCGTTGTCAAAATTACCTTGACGAACTTCTTTAGATGACGAGTAACCAACAGTCAAATCGGGTTCCGATTCGTAACCGGAGTTGTTATAGCCAGAATTAGGTTCAATCGATGAATTATGCATGGTTTTTATGAGTTCATGTGGTGAACAATTCCAATTTAAATCGCATCGAGTTCCTGCAACTTCATTCCTATGAGCGATTTTGTTCAGTAAAAATTACCCCCTCCACATGGAGGGGGCAGCTCTATCAAAGTTACCTAACGGCTCTCAGCACTGGGCAATGCTATGAAACCTGTAAAAATGTCTTTTAAGAGAGAGTAGGAACTAAAAGCTAAAGAATACCCATGCTTAAGAGAGGGGATATGACGCAGCTTGGGGTACGTTTAAAGCTACCAAATTCCTTCCCCATTTTTTATTTAAAATTTGTTCATTAAGTCCAAGCAAATCACTTGGTTTGGTGCGAGAACACCTCCGACTTTTATTACTTGCAGCTCTCCGGTTTCGTGGGAATATTGTGCTTTAACTTGGGCAATTGCTGCATCTAAACTAGATGCCTGAGCAATATACACCTTCTCAAGAGCACTTAGTACCCAAATAGGTTTGGGCCACTTATGTCGAGGTTGGAGAAGTGAATAGTAAATCACTTGACCAGTGTACTGAACAATTTGCTCGATCGCAGTTTCCGAACAAAACTCCCCCAATTCTGACTCAATACATTGTTTGAGTTCTTTCGCAGGAATTTGCTCAAAAACTGATTCTAAGAGCATTAATGCTGGTCTTGTCTGCTCTAATTGAGTGTGTTCCTGCACGACTAATGACTCTACGAAATGACTCACCTGGTTGATGATTGAGTCAAAATCTAGCTCCATCAATAAATGACCTAAATACTCCCTTAACAAATTTCTTAGCTTTTCATCAGAGATATTGATACCGCAGGTTTTTAGATAAAGTGAAGGTTTATTACCCAAATTCCGACCGCAGCCAACTTCTCCATTAGCTGCATCTTCTGCTTCTATCAGTTCCATCAAGCGCGGATAACTGGTTGTATCATCTATTGTGGATTGGGGCTGGGAGGGGATTGAGTTACTCATTTGTCTTTCCTTAATGTTTCAAAGTAATTAAGATTGTCGGGTTCTTCAGGATCTGGACCGCAGTCTAGCAGCCCCACTTTCAACTTTCTATAAAATACTAGCGCACCAGGCAGTGCGTGGAAGCCTATCCTTCCTTGGTATTCTAGTTCCTCACTACGAGCAATCGCAAAATCTATTAGAGTTCCACCTACTCCTTTATAAGTGGGAGGATTGCTAATAGCTGGTCGATTCCAGGGAGCCGTTGCTAAGGCTTTGACGTACACCAATCTTCGTCTCAATTGAGACTCAATATAGCAGCGTTTTTTTAAAATATCGATAGTCATTAAACCCTGAGTTATGCCATCACACTCAATGGCATATAGTTCATCTCCTGGTAAAAACTGAGTTCTATAGCTTTTACTAACCCAATTCCAGTATTCATCTTCTTCTCCACTCCCTCGAAGCGTTGGTTGCCACAGGGTTGTCGCATCTTCTAAATGCTTCTCAGTAACGGATGTCAGGATAGCATTAACTACCTGTCGATCTCGAACTCGAAGAAGCTGGATAGGGCGATTCAATTGCCAAACCTAATTATTGTGACAACTACATTATATGTCATAATTTTAAAATTTCAATTCAAGCAATATTTTCCAACTCACCTCCCTCTAAAAATCTTTTTCAAAAGCTAATCGTACAGACGCTAACGCAGCCGTTTGTAAAAAGATTCCAGATGGCAAACCAGGCTGCTAGGACTTACGCATTGACAAAAAACATCATCTATGTATTCTAGACAATGCCATCACTGAATCGGTTTGCCAAAATATGCTCACGTATAACTGAAGTGAATAGATTTCTTTGGACTTCATACCAGTTACTAATTATTTTTTCAGACCGCATAAACTCCAATTTTACAAATGCTTGAAGTGAACAAAATATATGAGTCTTGATTGCCGAGGTGTCTCTCACCATGAAACGACAAATTCCACATACTTGTTTGATGGCTCTATGAAAGGTTTCAATTTCCCAATGAGTATCATGAATTGTGAGAAATTCATCTCTTGTTATCTCCTGAATCTTTGACTCGTCTGGCAAATACAAAATGTAGTGTCTAGAGGCCTCTTCTTTAAAGCTTTTCCTAAACACTTTTACAAATCCAAATTCTTTCAAATGAGTTCTTAATCCTGATTCAGGAATGACCAGAGTGCTTACCTGGCAATAATTATGTGGCTCATTTGAGACAGTCCTATTTTTTTCAATTCCGAATAGAAAACCCAATTTCTGGTTTTTTAGAAATTTTAAGTTTTCCACTCCTGAATACCAACTATCTCCTGTTACTATTCTTGGCTTGACTCCCCAGCTTATTATTTCGCTCACCATTTCTCTAAAGTAATCGTTTTTGGTTTTTCCCTCCTTTTTGTCATATATTCTGTAATTTATTGGCGCTGATTTACCATTAATATCGCTGTAATATAGGGTGATTAAATTTAAACCAATAATAGTTTTATGAGCTTTGCCTGACCAAAAATAACTAATCAAGTCGGCATTTTTAGGGTAACAGTAAATCTTTTCTATGACTGTATCGTCTACACTTAGTATCCCTCCTGTCAAGTTGATTATTTTCTCTATCTGACTGAATAAGTCTTTCGGCTCATACCTTTCTCTTAACAAAAACCGATTGATAGAATCGTGAGAAACATCTCCCAATATCTCTGATAATCTGCTACATCCTCCCAGTTTGGGTTCTGACAACAAAAATAAGGTGTAAAGGTCGGCGTTGCATTGTGCCGTAGAGGGTTTAGTTATTTTTCTCATTGTTCCATACTTAGAAAGGAGACGACAATTATTTATCAATGCACTGTTTGGTTGTTTTGTCAATGCGTAAGTCCTAGCTGCGACCTTTTAGGCCGCACTTGGGATAGTCAAAACAACTGTTGCCAGCTCTAAAGTTGGCCACTATTTTCAATCAAAACCAGGGTTGGCTGGTTTTTTTAGACCAACCGCCATCCTTTATGTCTCTTACCTTATTCCTAAAGTTCAGGACTTAAATTGATTTACAAAAAACAGACTTATAACTCGTATACTTCCCAAATAAAACCCATCATCCTCAAGCTACCTAATGTCGAAAACTCCTTAAAAATAGTTAAATTTTGTGCATTATTGACACAACGATATTCTTTCACTTTTTTATAAACGGAACTAATTATGAAACCTAATCCACTAAAAGAGCAGAAACAATCAACCGCTATCCCAACTGTTTTGAGTCCAGACAAACTTAAAATAGCTCATTTGCAAGTTACACTTAAAACTCCTTATCAACTGATCGATACTGCTTTCAATCTTGAAACAGCTCTTCAACCATTCCAACAAGCAAAAATTATCGGTATAGACTGCGAAACGACAGGGCTTGACCCCTACAAAGCCAAAATTAGATTGTTACAACTTGCCATTCCTGACCATCCAGTAATCATTGTAGATTTATGGGCCATTGAACCGAGTTCCCTCGAACCATTACGCTTGCTCTTAGCGAGTCCTGCACTGAAGGTAGGTCACAACCTCAAATTTGAATGGCAAATGCTCGCTTTTGCCGGACTGGAACCATCCAAACCCTTTTTCGATACCTATTTGGCTTACCGAGTGCTGACGGCTGGACTAAAACGCCATTTGTCCCTAGATGCTGTCACTGAGAATTTGTTGAAAGTAAAGCTAGACAAAACGCAGCAAGTTAGCGATTGGTCGGCAAACTTAACACTCGCTCAACTCCAATATGCTGCTACCGATGCTGCAATCTTATTCCCGCTGGCTGCTGCTCTGCAACAAAAACTGAAAGCTTCTAAGCTTTGGAAAACTGCTTTACTAGAGTTTGCTTGTCTGCCTGCGGTGGCTTCTATGGAACTCAACGGAATGCTTTTAGATAGAGAACAGTGGAAAGTTTTGGGAGTGAAGCTCTGTCATGAACGCGACTCTCTTTTAAAACAAATTAATTCACAACTCCATCGACCTAACCCTAATCAACAAATCTCTCTGCTGCCCGAATTTACGGATACAATTAATCCTCGCTCTCCCAAGCAAGTCTTAGCGGCTTTGCAAGAGAAAGGTATTCCTGTTACTTCCACTAGCTCTCAACATTTAATTCCTTTGCAAGGCGAGTATCCCGTTATTCAAGCACTGTTAGAATATCGCAGTTTATCGGCTCGTATCGATACTTTTACTCTGGGTTTACCTGAACGCATTCACCCGATTACAGGGCGCATTCATCCCAATTGGTTTCAGATTGGTGCTAGATCAGGACGGTTTAGTTGTCGAGAGCCAAATTTAACGAATATCCCCAGAGATAAGGAAACCCGACAGTGTTTTAAAGCTGCACCCGGTTACGTCCTGCTCAAAGCCGATTACAGCCAGATTGAACTGCGGATCATGGCGAAGGTTTCGGGCGATCGCACGATGGTGAAAGCTTACTCCAAAGGGGAAGATTTGCACTCTCTCACAGCTTCCTTGGTGCTAGCAAAACCTTTATCTAAAATTACTGTCGAAGACAGACAGCTCGGCAAAATTATTAACTTCGGTTTAATTTATGGCATGGGAGTTACGAAATTTAAGACTATGGCTCAAGCAGAGCATGGAGTCACTTTAACGCTGCAACAAGCTTCACACTTTCGTAAGAAGTTCTTTGAATCCTATACAGGTATCAAACAATTTCACGGCAAAGTTCGGAGCGCCTGGAGCCGAGATATTCGAGAGAGTCGGACAGTCTTAGGCAGAAGGAGATTATGGTCAAAAGATACTAAACCACTGCTTAACGAAATGCTAAATAACCCAATTCAAGGGATGAGCGCTGACATTACTAAACTCGCTCTTGCTCTCATTTTTTCACCTCTAAGCTGCACGGATGCTAAACTGATTTGTGTGGTTCACGATGAAATTTTAATAGAGTGTCCTCTTGAAGAAGTGAGGCCAGTTAAAGCCTTGCTTAAAAAAGGTATGGTGAGAGCCGGGAATAAATTTCTCTCTCCGATTCCTTGCGAGGTAGAAATTAAAGTGATGGAAAGTTGGGGAGGGTAAGAGATTAACGGGGAAAGATTGGGGAGTGGGAGTAGGGAAAAAACGAACCGATGCTATTGCGATTTATCATGCACTCAAGTTTTATCGTAAGCAGATGGCCGATACTCGAATAACTCTTGCTCTCCCGCCGCAAATTTAGACCCATCCCTCCCAGAAGCAGGCCGAGCAAAGGACGCTTTGTTGCGAATCCCCTGGATATCTTCAGAAGAACGCTCAGACGACAGCACAAACTGAGTTCTCTGATAACGCAAATCGGCCAATTCAATTTTACCCGGTCGCCCTTCACAATAGGCTCGTTCAGCACAGCGCTTTACTGCGATCGCAATTTCAGCACTCGTTGCTCCGGCATAATCAGATAGTAATGAATACCACTGCCTGTCGCTCCAAAGATTCTCTTTTCCTTCCCCAAACTGCTCTGGGAAATACTTAGCTAAGTGCAAATTGAAAATCTCATAGCGAGCGCCGCTGTGTGGCAAATCCACAAACCAGATTCCGCCGTCGTCAAATCTGCGGATAAGTTCAGCCGGCAGCATTTCTAAGCGGTTAACAGTAGCTAACATTAACACGGGGCTCTCATGTTCCTGCATCCAGGTGAGCAATTTCTGCGACAGCCGCCTAGCTACACCGCCATCAGCATTTGATTCCCAGCCAGAAAAACCCTTGTCAAAATCGTCAAAGAACAACACGCAGCCGCCCAAATTATCTGCTGTATCCAGCATTTTGTTGAGAGCGCGATCTGGATTAGAGGAACCTATAATATTGCCCCAACTTGCTGCTAAAAGCGCATAACCTAGCTTCTTAGCAGCTAGCTTTGCACTCAAACTTTTGCCCGTCCCCGGCGGCCCCCACAGCAGCATTCCTTTGGGAGGTCTGAGGTGATATTTCTTGGCATCAGCTTCTGACAGCTTTACGACTTCGCTCAAATAAGCGTCTAATAAATCTAAACCGCCAGCATGAGGCACGTCTGGAGAAGCAATGAACTCCAACCCCTGGTCTCGAAGTTGCGATATTTTATGCTCCAATACCAACTGTGCGATTTGGACAACTGAAGCGGTCACAGAGAGCGATCGATCTAACACTAATTCAATTTCAGCAGTTGGCAGCCCTAGACTAGAAACAGCCAGCCGTTTTTTAGCAGCTACCGCATCTGAACCAAAATCAAGGGAACAATTGCGATCGCAAAAATTATCTACAAGAACTTCGACTTCAAAACGATCTGGTAACGGGCATTTGAGTAGAGGAATTAATGGCCTTAGCTTTGATGGCAGTTGGATGTACTCGCCCAGCAGTACCCAATATTGCTCGGCTGAACGCCCTTTCAGCTCAAAGAATGCGTTAGCCAATTGAGAATAACGGCGGATAAGAGGCTGGTCGGTACTGGCTGATTCCAAAATATCCTCTAACAAAAAGATACCGGGACAGTCATTTTCCAGCAGAAATTGCAGCACATCACTCTCGACAGATAGCTCAGTTTTACATAAGACGCATTCACTATTATACATCTGGGAAATATCTGAAACGCTTGTCATATCTGAATGACAACCTAAATTCGGGAGATGTTTATCCAAACACCGCACCTGTTGAAGAGTTGCATAGCCAGGATTCCAATAATAAACAGGTAAACCACACTCACTGGCGTACTGATGAAATGATGACAATATTTTTTGGCGATCTGCACTGTAATATTCGAGGGCAAATATTGGAGTTTGAGTCGCTCTTAAATTAGACGAGATCGTGAAATATTTCATGAATTTATACATCTAAATAGAGGATGTTTAACATAAAACTTTAACTAACATAATTAAAAATTAGCGTCCTGCTAATGAGCGAAGTTTTCCCCCTCAATTGGAGGGGGTAATTGTGCCTAACGGCACTAATAAATTGATGTTATGCAAGTTAAATTGTCAATCATGGTCACAAGTAAAAAGCAAACCGCCGCCACTCCCATTCGCTCTCATTCACCAGTGCCTGCTAAATCTAAGCCACCTGAAAAACAGAACAGTCAAACAGTTAGCAGTAACAATGGAGCCAAATCAAAACCTCAACCTAACCTCAGCCCGGAGCAACTTGCTGGCGAGCTAGTCAAACAGATTCGCAATACAATTCATAAGAAGTACGGTGTGACAATTCAGCGTCGCGATAGCCGTATTTCGACAAAGGTTGGCCACGCAATTCGCGAAAAACTGGGATTGGATATTCAAGCTCAGTTGAACAAGCGCAACGGCAATGGCAATGGTAAAAAGTTCGACTGGCAAGAGTGGAACAATACTGTGTTTCCCAAGCTAGTTGGCCGACCCGAGGAACTCAAGTATGATGTCGAAGTTGTTGCCTTAGCGATGAGCCAAATTTACGATACAATTGCTGACAACCCGCAAGCTGCCATTGCCGATTTAATGGAGTTCAATGCTCAAAGCTTAAAGCGTCGCAACGAGTTAGCTAAATCCTCAGAAGAAGATACTGAAGAACTCGATGATGATGACGAGCTCGATGATGAAGATGATGAAATTGATGACATACTCGATGAAATTGATGACGAAGACGAAGACGAGGAAGGCGATGAGGATGAGGATGATGACGATGAGGAGGATGATTTTAGTTTAGACGAAGAGGAAGAATTTGAGGAAGACGACGAATAATTGCTAAAGTTTGATTAGAAAGCTCTGCTGAAAAAGCAGAGCATTTTTTTGCCTCTATCGAGGCCTTTTCCACGAATCGCGATGCTGGGTAATGATTGTCGCCACCGTCCGAATCAGGACGCTCTGGGAAGCAGACCCAACAAATTCACAATCAAGGAAATTTTGACCTTGATTGTGAATTTAATTTTACCCACTCACCCACCACTATTTTTTTTGAATTAATTGTAATTAGCAGACTGCCGTCGCTTTAGTTGTGAAAAAAAACACGCTTGAGGGTTAATCATGGCTAATCGCAAATCCGCTCCAACTCCGATGCAAAAGCAATTTGCAGAAAC
>NZ_JAUBTF010000060.1:0-40973 GCF_036702355.1 Microcoleus sp. D3_18_C4 | reverse complement strand
ATAGTAGAGCTATGGCAAGAAATCCAAAAACTCAGCGCAACATTAGCCACCTACGAACCTTGCGCCAGAGCCATCTCTCAAAAAAACTCTTCAAAATTCCGAAGTATTGATAGAGAAGGAATATCTATTGCGCTCGCAAGCTATATTACTATTAGCCACATCTACGATTGCCCAGCTATCAATCAGAGCATATTTACTTATGCAATTGTAACTATCCGTACAAATGCGATCGCTTTAGAGCGTAAATCAACACTATGATAAAAAGTTGTAGTTAGTAGATGATCGGTAAAATATATAAAAAATTCTCCCAGCTATTAGTAGGTTCTGTCGCTGGGAGAAATCGCTGGAAAGTCGGTTTGTTCAACTAACGCAGGTATCTTGATTAATTCAAATTCAAACCTTCGCTGCATTCGCCGTTATTCTTTAGGCACAGTAGGCTTTGGTTGCATGTCAAAAATAATCACAAATGTGCGCGTTTTCACTAATCGCTTCAAAACCCGTAGATGATCGTCTGCATCGTTTCTCTTACGAAATCGTGCCACAATAACACGCTGACAATTAGGAAGCAGGCTAATGATACACCACGGGTGCAATTTTTCAGAGTAGGTCATTTTAGTACCTCAGCAGTAAAAGTAACAGATTTTGCTCTTGTTTCATTGCTTGCCAAGACAGTAATTGAATAATCTTGTCAAAGACAGGTCACGGTGATATTGATATTTGACAAGGTTTGTGCTAATACAAGCTCAAATTATCTTTTGATGCTGAAAAAGCTTGATGTATGGCAGCCACCAAAACTGTTTGAACAAGTCAGCAGTATATGATTGCGACAACGTATACAGTCGTTGCCCTAAACAGTCTTTCCGTTATACGCGCCATTAATCCAGGCTATTCTCTTCGCAAGGCGGACACAGGAAAGCCACCAATCCCTCTGGAATTTCCTCAAAATGCTCCAGCAGAAAATCCATTAAAGCCAAATGACGCAAATCGACAGCAGTAGGAAATCGGCGATTTTCCCCCTTTCTAAACCAACCCCGCACTGTAGAATCAGAACGAGAACAAATAAAAGCAATTTCCTCATAACTCACTCCCCACTTTGCATAAAACTGCCTCGGTGTCATTCGCAATTGGCATTCACTGTAAACTGCAATCAAATTGCGTTCTCTATCTGTCAAAGTCTGCTGCTTTTTTATCATCCTCAAACTTCTCCAAATCTTCCTCCCAGGCAGTATCAAACTGACACCACTTTGCACTCTTGGAATCAGGAGTAAGGCAAATGATGTAGCACCACATCCAACAACGCTGACGCTGTTCATAGTTGTAAAATTTGCCTATAACCATTCCTCTGTCACCTTCTTCACCAACATCAGTCCAGCGCACCCTAAAGCCGCACTCAAAGCGCGGGGGATGAATTTTGGCAAAACTTGCAGGCAACTCAGTTGAAGGTGGTATATCCTTCAACTGTTTTAGTGCCAGGGCCGAAATCAAATCTCGCTTTCCTTTTGAAATTGACATGAGTTCTTAAGTGTGCATCGACTGCAACAGATTTTTTTTGATAGGTTTTTAGGCCAATTTCTTGATAAAGAAATTGCAGCGCGATATTTCCTTAAATCAATCAATTGGAATCTCTAACTGAGCAACTAAAAACTAACCAGATGGAATAAGTACACTAATTGCTTGAATAGCTGGAATTTTGAAGGGGAGATCCAAATCATTTAGATGTTTCTCTAAAAATTGTTCTGCATCAATCAGTAATTGACAGATTTCAATTGAGCTTAGCTCAAAGTAATTAGAGAATTCAGGCAATTTCTTTAACTCAGGTAATTCGTTGAGTACCTTTATTAGTTCCCAGTCCTTTAAGATAGTTGCTGTTTTGGATAAATCTATACTTACTGCTGCAACAGCTTGCCGAATATTAGAATTTATTCCTGTCACGCGATCGATTATTAGAAAGATAAATAAGCTTTGTTTCAAACCAGGCAAGACACATACACAAGCAGAGAAACTCATAGCTTGTGATAAAGCTGCATCGAATAGCTTGTGACCAACACCAAGCAAGTGATGCGTAACATCTCCATCGCCTCGATAACGATTGAAGTGTACTCGATTGTACTCTTTTTGAATTGCTGGATCGACGCGCCAACTATCAGGTGTCAGGAATGAGAAACTTTCATCTATAAGTTTGACCCGACGTTTGTTGAGATACAGCATTGTCGATAAGAATGGTTGTAAATCGGGTAAATCTAATTGTGGAAGTGAGGGTGCAACTTGTTGAAAATCAAACTTATCGCAGCTACCAACAATTTCACGTACAGCAGCGATCGCATCTTTTCCACCGAATTGAGCCGTTTTGCGGTCAAACCACTGATTTAAATCCTCATGGTGTCTGTTGGCTTCGCTAAAAACTTCTCGAAATAATTTAGGTGATGTCATTCCTAGAACAAGTTGTAGCAAGTCTTCTGGTTCATCCATTACTTGCTGTAAAGACTGCATAATATTGTCAATTTTGCGATTTAGTTTATCCCAAATCAATGTTTCTACAGTCTGGGGATTGCGTAGCGTAATCACTTCAACCGCCAGTTTTTGCCCGTAACGATTCAATCGACCAACTCGTTGATGTAGACGCATGGGATTCCAAGGCAAATCTACATGAATGAGAGAATAACAATTCTCTTGCAGATCAATACCTTCACCACCGGCTTCAGTGGAAATCAGAAATCTGACTTTTCCCTTATTGAACTTTTCAGCAGCAGTTTCACGTTTCTCTCTCAAGCTAAAGACTTGACCCGATGTATTAATAACTCCCTCAGCCTGTTCGTCACCATTAATGAAAGTAACGCTATTTTCACCATATCGAGAAATCAGTGCAGACATCAGTAGAGATTGTGTCGCTTTGTACTCGGTAAAAAAAAGTACCTGACGGTCAACAAACTGATTGGCAACCACATCCAAAATTTTCTGGATTTTTGTTTCTTTTTTTAGAGTATTAGCTGCTTGTATCAATTCTTGTAGTCGAGGTTCTTCATCTTCCATAAGCCTAATAGACTCTGTAAGTTCTAGCATTTGCTCCTCTAACCTACTCATTTGGTCACTATTAAGATTTTCCTCATCTTCAAGGTCATTCAATTTTTGCTCGAATTCTCGTTTTTGGTGCTTGATTTTTTCCAGAGCCTTACGGTTGGCATCAATTCGTTTAAGACGACCTGACAATGCTTTTTGAATCGCTGCTACTGAGCTAGAAGCCAGCTTCTGCATACATATTAGAATTAGCATAACAGCTCGTTGGTTAAAATCATCGAGTCTGGAGGCATAAGCTTTTCCTGTGAGGATAAATTCAGTTAGCTTTTCGTAAAATAGAGATTCTTCGGGTGAGTATTCATAAATTTCTGAGCATACTTTGAGGGGCAAAAATAATTTATTTCCCTTCATGTCCGTGACAGATTGTTTATTGTTGCGAATCATAATACTTCGCAATAACTGTAATTGACTTTCTAAGGGTTTTTTGGGATCGAATAAATCTTCTCTAAGTAACTTCAGTAGGGAGAAAAATTCATAATTTTTGCCACGATGGGGCGTTCCTGAAAAGAAGACAACAGAACGTACTTGTTTGTGTTTATTGACTAACTTATCTATCAGGCTATATCCAAGAGTGGGACCGCTCTTTTCATCCGCATTGAGATGGTGCGCTTCATCAACAATAAGTAAGTCCCAAGGTTCTGTCTGGAATAGTCGATTGTGGCGATCTCGACTGTTTTTGCGGAGTGTAGGCAATGAAGCAATAACCTGATGGTGGGTATTCCAAAAATCACTTTTTGAGGTATCTGCTTCTGTTGTGTATCGCGTACAGCGAATATCAAACATCACTCGCAGACGGTATTGCCACTGTTCAACCAAAGAAGCAGGACAAACAATTAGAATGCGTTTGATTGCTCCTTTAGTCAATAATGTCCAGAGAATAAGGCCGGCTTCAATAGTTTTTCCGAGTCCTACGTCATCAGCAACCAGCCAACGAGTAGGAAGTTCTTGAACTACACGGCGACATACCCATAACTGATGAGGAAGTAGGGCAATACGTGCTAGAGAAAATATGCCCCAAACGTCATTTACTGAGCGTATAGCTAGCGCCTGCACGCGAGCGATGACTTCCAGGGGATTGTGCAATTCAGAAGAGTTGATGGCTTCCTGTAGCGAAAAGAGGCGGGTTACTTCCTCCTTTGGACACTCCTCCAATCCATGCTCAAATCGAACAATAACTGTAGTTTCTTCATCAGATCGTACTTGACCGATGCCGTGTTTGGGATGGGAGAGGCGATCGCCACACTTGAATGATTCCTGCATTTTTAGCTATCCTCTTCTTCGTTAAAGTCGTAATCTTCTTTTATAAAAATTTCATTTAAACTTAGATGCTTTGCTCTAGAACAATCTTCTGAATATAGTTCAAAGGGAATGTCGAAGGCGTTCTGAAACGTTGGGAAATTTGATACATCTAACTCATTGAAACGAGTACGCAAAAATCTATAAATATTTTTAGAGTTTTTATAACAAGGAGCATCTAGACCGTCACATCCAAGAAAGGTGAGCAGCTTTCTTACATTAGCTCGTGGTACAAAGCAATGAGGGATAACGTACTCATTGGCTTGCACAATGCCCAAGCGTACCAATTCTCTAACTACAAAATTTGCTCCAATACCAAGTGGTAGTCGTGGTGCATCAAATCCACCACCTTGGAAGATGGGACTGCTTCGTGGTGCAATAACACAGTCTAAGTCAAAGTCATTCTGGATCTTATCAACACTACAAAAAGAATCCATATAAGCATCTAAATAGCTGGCAATCCGATAAATGCTTGGGAACTTCTCCATCCAGTAATTCCATGTAGTGTGGTCTGAAAGAGACTCCGTGTAATCATTAAGTACATCCATCCATTCCGCAGGATGAGCTTGAGGATTGGATGTGGAAAAAGTTTCCCACCAACTTTTCTGTAAACAAAGTTTTATAAACTCTTTATGTTGTTCGTGTTTTGTACGTCCCATCCTATGAGTTGTACCCAGGAAGAATAGCATCAGCCATGCACCGCGATCGCGTTCTTCTAGCTTCTGTTTCAGTTCATCAATCTTGATAGGATACAAGCGATCGTTATATTTAGAAATTTCAGTAATATGGTTAGTTTTCCACCAACCATAAATGTTTTTTAGAATTTTATTTATATTGGACTCTGTATTTTCTAGGATAATTTCTGAGCCAATTTCTAAATTTTCTCGTTGTGACCATTCATTGGTAAAATCAGCCCAAGAAAATTTACTCTTGATTGTTCGTTCAACTTGTTCTTGTTGAGAGTTAACCTTGAGAATTTCTTGAATGCCTTGATCGTTCTCCATCCAGGTTGGAGCGATGCTGTTTCGTAGCTCACTTGCAAAAGTTTGTCTCCGATCGCCGAATAATAAGTATTCACGCACAGCTTGTTTTTTAGCATCGGTGTCAGCGGCGATCGCCCAGTGTACCATCTCATTAAGCTCGACAGTTTCTCGTTGCTTGCGGCAAGCCTGGAAAAACTCAAGGCTGTTTTCCACATAATAATTTCTATGTAGCAAGCGATCATTTGGAGCAAATGCAGCAAGTAAACTCTCTTCCTCTCGATTTGTCCTCTTTATTAGCAGTCTTGAGGCTGTAATATATTGTTTGTTATCTTCTGTGCTATCTTCACTTTCAAAGCAGATATTGTTTAGTTCGGATTTGATGCGATCGCATTCCTCACGCTGCAATATCGGTAGATTTTTCACAAAATCAGATGTGACTATTCCGCTTAATGCAAATGCTGAATTAGGCGAAATCTTCTTATTTCCTAGCTCCCAAGCGAGCACGTCAGCAAAACACAACTTTTTCGGGCTGGTAGGACTTGTTCCAATTAATTTTTCAACGTATTGCCAGATCGTGTTGTGAACAGCGCATTTAGATGGACAATTTTCCTGAAAGCTTTGCCAGCTTACAACTTTTTCAAAGTATTCTTTTTTACTAAGAAGGCCTTCAATAATATAGTTGATATTTCTTAGTAGGATTAATTCACGATAGTGTCCATACAAGCCATTGGGTAGTGCTGCATGACTTGAAATTAGATAACCTATACTGCAATTTTTACCCCCAAGTGTAGTCTGAACGATCTGCATTATAGTCTGATCGCCACTTTTCTTTAACCAATCCACTACTAGCACATTCCAAAGAAATTCCCAGAACCCATATTCATCTTCGTGCTTTAGTTTGAGACTTTGACGCAGTGTTTCCCAATTACCCTGTGACTTATTGAAGAGTTCGCCAAGTTTTTCACCCAAACCCTCACCAATAGCTTTGGCAAGCTTCTGGTTGTGTATGGAATTGCGATCTAGGCTAGTGCGTCCTGTTGTCACATCGAACTTAGCATTGATAACAAAGCTTAAGCCCAATTTTTCTTTTGTGGGAGCAGTTACCCAGAATGTGGGAAAGTCTGATAAAGGCGAACTTTTAGAGGATAAGTTTTCTGGTAACACGATCGCAAAGGACGCCTCTTGAACCGCAAAGGACGCATTTTGAATGCGAAAACACAACAATTTGTGAGTGACCCACTCTTGTCCACTTTGTTTTACTTGTAGAATCTTTACTTGCCCGAACTCAATCCCTGAAATGCCGAGTAAATTTTTTGATGTTGGATTCCATGTCAAGGATTCCTTGGGAGAGGATAGCCCAATCAGCTTGCAAGTTTTAATAAATTTGGCAAAGACAAGGAGCAACCCTACTTTACTCTCAAACTCATTCACAACATCATTAACATTGGTATTCGTCTCTGGATCAATTTCCAAGTGGATTAGTGTACCATCGGTGATATCTGGAGAAGGTTGTTCGCTTTTTAGTCGGTTGCGGAGCCTTTGTAAAAGATCCCAGTCTTCTTGTTCGCGATCACATCTGGGTAAGACAAGGGGGAGTAACCCAGCTTGAACAGCAAAGTTCAAATTTCCACTAATGACTTTTGGTTCTTTAGAAATTAAATGAACAGTTTTGAATCCAAGTCCAAACTTACCTGTTTCACATTCTGATTTATCAGAAACATTGAAAGACAACATTTTGAGGAGATCCTGATCAAAACCCTCTCCTTCAAAGTTTTTGTTACGAGCATCTGGATGAATGAAAAGATTGATCGCTCTTCCCCAGTGCATTAAGGTTAAGCTATCACTATCCCATTCAAGAACATAGTGCTGCCTATTCACATCAATATTACCTAATATTCGCTTTAATTCTACAAGCGAATCATCTGCATTTTGAAACAACTCAAAAGGGATGCTCCCCACATTATACCCATACTGTCCTTGACCTATCTTTTTCCGAACTGCGTCTAAAATATCTTTTTTAACAGTTTCATCCGTTTCTACCAAACTTTTAATTTTGTTTATAGAATCATTAATCTGATTCAGAAAAATTATATTTTTGTGATGGTGACCTGGCTCGTCTAAGTAATAGTCTAATTTTCGCCCATCAGCTAGACACTTAGTTATTTGTTGATTTTTCACTCCTAATGTTGCCAAAATATGAGGTAAATTTTTTAAAAGATAATTTCTGGTAAATAAAATATCTCTTTGTGTGGAATTATAAATATCTTTCCAGATTTCATCAAGTGATTCATTATTGGTTTGAGTTTCCATCCGTTTTAGAAAAAATTTCGCAGATTCCAAAAGCATTTCGGAAAGACCATCTGAAAGACATTTTTCTGGTCGGAAATTAATTAATGTGATCTGCGTTATATTTTTGTTTAGTTCGCCTATAAAAAGATTAGTTAATCTATCTTGAGTTAAATTTTTAACATTAAATCTGCTTCCTAAAAGGCTGGTTATTTGTAAGGTTTCATCATGTTGTATGGAGATGCTAAAGTTCCTCTCTTTAAATACATTACTCCAAAGCAAACGATTTCTTAGGTTATCAAAATTCCGTTTTCGTAAATAATATGTAGCAAGTTTTTCAATCTCTGGATCTGTACCAGCAAGCAAACATAGAAAACCACCAATTGCTTCAGAAGGAATATAGGAAAGCCAAGGACGAAAGTAATCTTCCAGTAGTTTAGCGTTACTCTTAGGAGTATCGTCAACAGAGCTGGTTACATCTTGAACAGAACTACTTCTAGGTAATGATGGAAAATTTTTATTCGCTGAGGAATTATCTAACCAGGACGTTAAGATTTCTCGCTGATCCTCTCTCAATATCCATTCTCCATCAATACCAGTATATTTCTTAGCATCACAAAGTTCATTAGGTGATTTCCATCTACCACACTGATTGAGTAGTTTAATATTAGGCAAAATTTCTTGTCCAAGCTTTTGTAAGTCAGGACAGGCAAGTCGTAAATATTGGTTATAGATAGCGATCGCATCTTCTGAAAGAGTTTCATAAGTCTTGGCTAGCCACTGAAAAATTTTGACTAAGCGTTCGCTGCCAATTGGCTCCAAAGCCTGTGGTAAAATGTACTTTTGAAAAGCTTCTTTGGATATTTTTTGTGCCAGTCCCAAAACAGGTAGACCCTCAAAAGTGTTGAAAACATCTAAAAACTTATCTAAAGCAAATTCTTCTGGATTAAATTTACCGATATAATATTCGTCAAGATAGTAAATTGCGTAACCAAGTGCTTTAATTGCACGCTCATCTGTAAGAAATAAACTTTGTAATTCTGATGATAAACTACAAAAACTAATGTCATCTTTGACCATTTCGGGCGTGACATAATCCCAAGGCTCTACTTGCTCTAAAATCTCTTTTATTTTATTATGCAACGGAGGAAAATAAATTATTCTTTCTGGCTTAATAGCTCGGTTATTACAATCTACCATCCATGCTTTATCATTCAATATTTGAAGATTATCCTTCCCAATTGTTTGCCTTCTTTTAACTAAAACTTTCAATGTCTTGATAATAAACTCACAATGGTTTGAAGGATTAGCTGTTTCCTTAAGCAAGAATTGCAAGATTTTAGTCTCATGCTTCCATTCAGTACACACTTTTGCAAGAGATTGAACATTATTTTGAACCAGACTTGAAAGCATAGATAAGCTGACATATTTGCTGTTCTTTTCAGCACGAAACACTTCTTCTAACCCCTCTTCTAGCTTTTCTGATAAGTGTGAGGGTAGAAGAACGACATTTTCTGGAGCAATTACACCCTCTCGATCTAAAGGAAGCCATTCGCTTCGTTCCAATTTTAATAGCAAATCTTTATCAGCCTGATGTAGAAGATTCAGCAGCATTGTACAGAAACGTTGTGGCTGCGGCTGGTTAAGAGCAACAGCGATCGCTCTTTGGGGTGTCCACTCAGCAATCCACCCACGTTCTAAAGCCCGTTTTTGTTGTTGAGTATCACTACGCTTAATAAGTGTAATAATACCTTGAAAATTTTTATCGAAATCAAAGTTAGGGTTTTCCAGATAGGTTTTACCATCTATAGAAATAAAATTACCATCAACAGTTTCATGCAGTGCTAGCCCTTGCCATAGTTGTTGGCGATCCTGCTCATCTAGACAAATTTCTTTTAAAATTTCTTCTCTTTCGTCCGAGTTAAAGTCACTTACAGTAATTAACCTGGGCGATGATAATTCAGCAATAATATTTCTAGGGTTAATTGCTTTGATATTTAGCGTATCACACAGCCAAGGTGGTAGATACTTAGCAAGTTTAGTTGGAATAATACGCCACGGTGGTAACACTTTGCAGGCGACATTTTGCCATAATTCACGATTTTTCTCTGAGGTGATAATGTATAGAGTCTCCTCGTTTTTATACTGGTCTCTGTTTCCATGCAACAAAAAGCGCAGTTCATAAAAATCTTTGTGTGTGGTCCAATTCATGACAATAGCCTCTCTAACAAGTTTGTACGATTCTCTACTTCGGATAACTCTGGTTTTTGCTGAAGTACACTCAGACAAGCCGAGCGATCGCAATTTTTAACCTCTTCTTGCAACAGCTTGTTTGCAATCACTTCGTCCACTAAAACGAGTGTTTGCTCTCTCAGGGCAATTTGGATATCTGTAGAAAATTCCCGATTTTTTGATGAATCTTTAAATAGTAATCCTTGTTTCTGTAGCCCTACAATTTTTATATAGGAATAAAAAACCTTACAATTGCTGCGACAGTTAAATCCGGGAACCAACTTTAAATTATTAACGGCTTGTCGAAATTTAGGTATTTCTACAGAAGGAATAGCCTCAACTACCTGCTGTATTAACTGTTTACTTTGTTGAAGGTTCCTTTCTCGATAATTTATTAGGTGAGGAATTAACAATTCTGCATCATTTCCAGAGATTTTAGGGCTAGACTTACTTGGCGGAGCGAACTTCTGGGGAATGAGGAGAATATCAAGATGTTCCCTGGATAAATCTTGAAATAATTGTGAGTCGCAACACTTAAGTTCAAACCAGTTGCATTCATCAAGGAGAGCGATCGCCTTACGAACTGAATCCCCCATCGCTTCAGTTGGTATTCCGGTTTCTTGAAAAACTTTCTGAAGAAACTGTCTCCACGTTTTCTGAAGTTGATAACTCAATTCCTTTGATGGAGACTTCAGAAGTTCAATAAAGAAGTTAATAACATTTGAATCCGTAAATACTTTTCCATAATCAAAAGGAGGAGCAAAAATACGAATAATATCGTTATCTTGCCAAGAATTTAAGCGTTTGGAAAGAATCAAATTAGGAGAGTTATCTTGAATTAAATACACTTCACGAGCAATATCTTCAAAATTTGATGCAATTTCCCAAACTGGTTCAGGTATTTTAGGTATTTTTAAAATGCGCTTTTCTTCCTGTGAAGGGCTGATTGTCCATTGTGAAGATTTTCTGTCTACTTGATATACAAATTGCCATTTACTACAAATACTCTCCTTATTATTTTTGAAGAGGTTAGAATTCTTGAGTGCCTGACAAACAGAAGTAATATCTGACTCAGGTAAATTTTTCAGTTCTGGTATCACTTCTGCCAATAATTTCTCGTAAAGAGCCGAATTCCACTCTTTTTTGAGTAGACTATCTCCATCATCTCCCTCAACTTTTTGGCTATTGATTCTATAATCTTCTGCATTCCAACCAAGAATTCCCGTCCGAGCAAAATCAACAAGGAAATATCCGTGTAACGTCAAGCAGTAGCTTCGTGACGATTTTCCAGAAATATCCAAATCTGAAGGGGAACCAATTGGAAGAAAAACAGCATTCCGTATAGTCAAAGTAGATTGTTTTTCTGGAGATGTCCTCCAGTGGCTAAGAACCACAGCAATGTGAGGTTTAATATGCTTGAACTTGCTCGGAAAGTTAGGTCTCGAAAGAATATCATTAAAAGTAGGAGTGTCCAGAATAAGTTCTTTTGCTGAAAAGTTGAACTCAATTTTAGATTCACTACTAATGGTGATATTTCCTTTAAAGGAATGTGGCTCTAAAAGTTGATTTTGTTGAGATAAGGATGAGTAGCGGCGATCGCTAGCACCAATTGATATAGAAAACTTTTCTTGTTCTAAACTTCTTGACCAGTAACGAACAGTCTGCAAAGAGTGGAGCAGAGGTAAAAGTAATGCAAATTCTTGTTTGGTAGTTTCTTCGTCTAAGAAGCTAGGAGAAATGTTGCCGAAAAAGTCGTCATCTGAGTATTTAATATGACCTAGCGGGATACCATCTTCTTCGGACTTTTGTGTACTATGGGTACGCTGTCTAAGCGGAATCCAAAGAATAAACCATTCCGAGCTATATTCTTCACGATTAAGAAGAGGTTTCAGCAATGCTTGAATTTTCTTGCAGTCATCCTGAGAAAAATTATCCCATCCTTCATGATAGTGATCTCCATCTTGTTCTGCCCAAGGATTAAAGATATCAAATCGTCGTGGTTTTTTTGCGTTTTCTATTTCAGGGCTAATGTAAAAAAATGCTTCGCATAGGTGAAACACACTCTTCAATCCAAGTCCAAACTTTCCAATCGTGTTCTCCTGGTTAGGTTTACTGCTTCCTCCAAGAATGAATCGAATTGATCTGGCATTTTCCTCAGTAAATTTGCCGTTATCCAATACGAATAAGGCTGGAGATTTCAGGAGAGGATGATTCGCCTCTGGTATACCATCAATCCATCCATAATCAAAATAGGTAGAGCCTGCATCCTCAGCATTCTGAATTAATTCTTTGAGAATTGGAAAGCCAAGCTTATAGCTCTTGAGAAGATTTTCTCTGAGATATTCTATATCCCCTAAAGGATGATGTTCAGCCATATAGTAAATGGGTTTGATAACAACGATTAGATAATTCGTAGTGTTGAGCTTTGTCTACCGTAAGATTTCAGGCTAGTGAAATACTCCCACATATAGACTACCAACTAATTGCTAGGTATTTGAAACCTTTTATTGGCATGAGTGACATTACCACTCTCTGCTGGCATCTTTGGCAAAAGGCTAATATCCCGACCTTTTATGGTCTAAATTTGCGCCATTTTGCTGAAGATACACCACTATCCAAGTTGTGATGGTACTTTTAGTTGATAAATAACTACTTTTTGTTGTTATATTTGGGTAAAATAAGTAGTAAAATTAATTCCCGACCGCATTAAAGGTTAATTTTCCCCGCCTAAAATTATTAAAAATTTGGCGCTACATCTATTATCTTAGAGTGCTACCATTTTAGCGATGGAACTCCATCAACGCACTTGTTGCATAAATTGATGGATGGTCAACTGATTTCCAGCAACGCGCGATCGCCATCAACAATTCAGGAATATCCTCAGCAGAAATCTCCTTAATTGCATTCTCCACACCCGCTCCTTCCACCAGCTCCCCAGCTACCAGCGAACAAAAATGTTTGCGTGCTCCCGGAGCAATCTTCTGCATCGCCTGCAACAGGTTGTCGAGCATCTCGTCCGTTACACCCTTCTTGCCGTGTCTAAACTGCGACACAAGACTCTCGCTGACCCCAGCAACTCCAGCTAGGGCTTTGCCACTGATGTCATAACGTTTCAACGTATTGTGGAAGGCTTCATAAATCAGCATTAAGATTTGTCACCTTAATTCACTGTGGGTGAATCTAGATTTACTATTGGTAAATGATTGGGGTCAAAATGGAGGTTTTTGATGAAGACTGACCTGCATCCACAGCTGCATAAAGCTTTTTGGCTGGGGAGGCAAAATTGGATGCTATTTAACTTTAGCAAAATTAGGAGGTTTGCCAACACAGATTGCCAAATTTTTAGCAAAAACTTCTCGGTAACCCGGAGCCGGCACTTGGAAGATGTCAAAACAGGCATCGCCCAATTCCTCTCATATCGCTTGGGAGTGCGCCGATGAGCGACATTAATCAGGCTCCCCAAACGCTCGCCCAGACAATCGACTGGCTCCACAATTGCTTGGGCCGACCTGCGCTGCCGGAATGTCCCAAGGAATGCGAAAGGGACTGCGACGTTCCCGGAGGCAAAGCGCCTGCTTGGATAAACCAGAAAGGAAAAGCAGTCAAAGTCAGTTGGAAACCCTATCAAAACCAATTGCCAACTCAGGCAAACTTAACGAAGTGGTTCGCCCGCACCACTGGCATCGGCACTCTCGGCGGCGGACCTAATGCACATGGTCACTACATCGCCTTTGTCGATCTAGATCGCAAAGAAAAAGTCTTCTCCTCGCCACAAGCTTTTGAGGCGCGCCTTGAACAGTGGTTCAACGACTACCCCCTCCTGAATGTCGCCCCTCGATTTCGCACCCCTTCGGGCGGATACCGAGTCATCCTCGCCTTCACAGAAGAACCAGATTGGACAGCCTTCAGCCTAGATCGAGACAGGTCCCGAATGGGCGAACTGCTTGCCCGAAACGGCGGTCACACCCTGCTGCCCCCTACTGTCGGCGCGAACGGCATCCCATACCACTGGGAATATTTTGTTGCATATCCGCCTACAGTTGCCAAACCGGAAGATGTTGGTATTTACCCAACACGGCAACAGCACCCGTCTATTCCTGCCAACACCTCGCCCCGTTCTGCAGGAAGTTACGTCCCCGGCGCAATTCGCCTAGAAGACCTCCTCTCCCACCGCGCCAAAGACATTCTGACAGGTGGTGCCAAAACAGGCGATCGCTCCGACGCCCTGACCGCTCTCGCCTCCGAATGCTACGGCTGGGAAGAGTTCTGCCACCGCTACAGTATCTCCTACTCCGGCACCACTGAAATCTTAGCCGAGTACGCCTGGGGGCAAATGGAAGACAGCAGCCGAGATCCCTACAAATGGCAGCGCATCCTCAAAACCATTAGCCCCTCCGCTTGCCAAACCGCCGCCGAATATCACAGCGGAGACTCTGAAAATTGCTGGAAAAAGATTTACCGGCTGGATCGAGAAACCTTCCAGGCTTCATGCCCCCCTCACATTAAAGACAGGATTTTAGGAGAATGGGGTATCGACAAGCGCCCCAGGGCATCACTGACAGCGAGCCAGCAGCAGCTCAACTCTCAAAAGTTACAAGCAGATGATGTAGCGTCAGAGAGCATCCCGCCAAACAACGGTCAGGTTACAGATAATTTTTACCCGCCGGATTCTGACAGTAAAGAGAAAGAAAACCTGCTCCTGAAATATATCGATCGGCTCCTCGAACGGGGCAACATTCCCCTGTCAGAACGAAGATCCGAGTGCGCCCAAATCGCTCAAGCTTTGGAACTCGACCCCAAATACGTCGAACAAATCGTTTTAACCCGACTGCAAGAATGGCAGTTCGCAGAAGTCGAAAGCGAAAAAACCCTTATTGAAGATTTAGTTAGCAAGCGCAAGCAGAGTCTCGACTTGCACCAAATTTTACCGCCTGAAATTGCCTGCATCCTGGCACAAATCGCTGCTGCAATGCCCACCAGCGCCGAACACCTGATGACAGTAGGTTGGTCAACCTTCGGCTGCGCGATCGGCACGGCCGCTGAAGTTGTTGCTTGGCCTGGATTCAGACAAAAGTCCTGCGTGCTGTGGACAATCAGCACCGCCCGGTCGGGGAAGCTCAAAAGTCAAACTCAAGAAGTTATGGTCAATCCCATCCGGCTCTTGCAGCAGGATGCTAACAGCGAATACTGCATTGCCCTCAAAAGCTACAAAGAAGCACAAAAAGCCACCCAGCAAAATCGAGACCCTGACAGCCCGCCAGAAGAACTCCCGCCCCCACCCGTTCCCCGCGAGTATTGGGTCGAACACATCACCGTAGAAGCCCTAATCCGCACCATCAACGAAAATCCGCGCGGCTTCCTCGTCCACCGCGACGAAATCGACGGCTTCTTCAAAGCCCTCAACAAATATCGGGCTGGCAAGGGGGACGACGAAGCTTTTTACCTCACCCTCAACAACGGCGGCGGTCCCAAAGTCATCCTCATTGACCGCGATCGCCGAGTCGAGGTGGAGAGGTCGTGCGTCCCCATCACCGGCACCATCCAGCGCAAGACGCTCGACGAAGAGATGACGCCCCGCAAAATTTCCAGCGGCTGGATGGCCCGGTGGGTAATCTGCTTGGCCCAGATGCCCAAACGCCGGCGGACGCGACTGCCCTACCCCGACATTGACGCCTTTCTCAAAGACATCTACCACAAACTTTCCGTCCTCAAAATGCACTATCGTCCCGTTCAAAATGAGGAAACAGGCGAAGTGCTCAAAGATGAAACGAACCGCACTGTTTACCAGGGTTTTCCGATCACTTACCACCTCAGCGACTCGGCTGCCGACTACTACGAACAGCACTTTTTCAACCCGATGGTCGAGCGCGAAGAAGCTGAACTGAATGAAGGCTTCCAGCTAGCCATGTCCAAGTGGAGTGGGTACTGCCTGCGGATTGCCCTCATCCTGCATTGCTTGCACGAAATCTGCAAGTTGAAAAACCTGGACGGCACCCTCAAAACTTACTTGCAGTTGAAAGAAGAGTGGAAGCTCTCAGGCAGGGAACATTCCGAGAAGCCTTTTGAGATTGAAATCCCTACCTTGATTGGGGCCGACATCATTCAAAAGGCGATCGCCACCAGCTACTTCTACATCAACCAGGCTGAAGTGCTTTACAAAGGGCAGCAGCAAGATGAGGACGATACAGTCCCGGTCATCCAGAAACTGATTCAGAAATCAGAAGAGTTGCGGGACACGGTTGCTGAAGGTTGGATCAGCACCCGTGAAGCATACCGCAACTGTCGCGAACTCGTTGCAGGAGCTAAACTGCGCCAGATGTCGAACACGGACTTTACGGCTGCGGTCTTCAACCAAATGGTTTCGATGAACCTCGGTGAAACAAAAAAGGTCGGCAAGTCTTTCAAGTGGCGGATTCTAAGATAATTGTTGCTCGGCCACGTTTTGGCGGTTATATCATTTCCGAAAAACCCTGCTACAAACACGAGCGTTGGGTTGATTCGCAAGTCAAAGCCAACAAAAAAGTTGCTACTGTTGCAGAATTTTTCGGAAATGGTATTAGTTGCAAGCCCGCAGAGCGATCGCGCGAACCGAGTTGCAAGTGCAGTCCAGGGTATTTGTGGCAACTTGCAAAAAATGCCGTCCTCCGACAGCAGCGATTCTTCCAAAGTCTTCCAGAGTAAGCCATTACGTTATCAATAATGACAGTTGTGACGATTCTCAACCGTCATTGACGATCGCGCTTCCTGCCTGGAGCGCTCTACACGGTGGGGCTGCTCGTACCGGAGTCAGAATCGTCAAAACCAGGCAGGGCATTCCTCAAACCGCATGATAGAAATCTGACCTTAGCGGGTATTTGCACTTCAATCGTCAAAACCAGGTAGCGCATCCCTCTTGCCTTATATGGGGTGAGTCGTGGTCAAAAATTTTGTAAAAAATCACCAATGATTCTTAAAAGCTGAAACCTTTACAGAGAGAACAGTTCACTATAATTGTCTTGCACGTTGGGCGAAATTTGTAACTGTTGGCAGCCAGGGCTAAAGCTGAGCATTGAAACCTTCGTCTGTTGCCTCAAGAAAGAAGCTGTGTTGGGAGAAGAGCGGAAGAAACTAAATAAAGTCCAGTCGGTTGTGGGCGATCACAATTGTCACCGGATACCTAATTACCGCTAGTTTAAAAATTGCGTTGACGATTTGACGATAGTTTGAAACTCCCACAGAACAAGCTGTTCCCTCGTCAATAACAGCTTCGACGATTTTCAATCGTCATTGACGATTCCTCAGCACATCCCAAGAGATTTACGATCGCCCGCAGGTGAGCATACTGGTAACAGCGGCAACCTACAAACTGCTAGTTCGGCAAGCTGGACTCGTCAAGCAATCGTCAGAATCATAGAAAACTCCAAGTACACCTATTTTTGTGTTGACGATTTGACGATTCCCTATAACTGTTACCCCGTAAGCACTTCAGTCGTCAATAACAGCTTTGACGATTCAGAATCGTCATTGACGATTCACTGCTGACGTTACTCACGGTAATTACATCAAGCACCATATAGCACCATATATGGTGTGGTGTCCTATTTTTGTGTTGACGATTTGACGATTCCCTATAACTGTTACCCCGTAAGCACTTCAATCGTCAGTAATAGCTTTGACGATTCAGAATCGTCATTGACGATTCATTGTTGATCTTACTCGCGGGACTTACAAAAAACGGTATATATAGTGTTTTAGTAAATTAAAGTCTACATTAAATAACTATATATAGAGTAACTGCGTAAGTCCTGCTCATTCGCTTACATCGAGTTCATGTGATAGTGGCAGTTCGCTTGTCCACCAGAGGTTGTCAAGCAATCGTCAGAATCGTCAAAAACTCGCAGTACATTCCCACAGCCCTTGCAGAGAAAGCGTTTATCGAGAATCGTCAAAAATAATGTCAATAATCGTCAATAAAAGCTAGAAGCTGAAAGCTTTATAAATAGAAGAGTTTAGGAGAATCGTCAAATCGTCAAAGAAAATTTCTTTTTTAGTCGCGCTCTGGTTCACGGCTTGACACTGAATCCCAACCCCTTTGTAGAAGCTGTGTTAGGAGAAAAGCGGAAAATGCTGGGGTGCAAGTTGGTTGTGGACGATCGCGACGGACTATCCGGCATCTAATTTACTGCTAATTTAAAAATTGCATTGACGATTTGACGATAGTTTGAAACTCTTACACATCAAGCAGTTCCCCCGTCAATAGCAGCTTTGACGATTGAAAATCGTCATTGACGATTCCCCAGCCACATCCCAATAAATTCACGATCGCCCGCTCCCGCGATAACAAGGACAATCGGCTTCCCTGCCAGCTTGATAGGGCGATGGGCGTCAAGCAATCGTCAAAATCGTCAAAAATTTGCAGTATATCCCCAAAATCCATGCTGAAAAAGCGTTTGGGGAGAATCGTCAAAAACAATGTCAATAATCGTCAATGAAAGTTAGAAGCTGAAAGCCTTATAAATACGATAGTTTAGAAGAATCGTCAAATCGTCAAACAAAATTTGTCGTGACCTTGAGTTAGGACACTCGTGAGGCATCAAGTCCTCAAAAGCCAAGGTTATGTCGGATGCTGGTTCAAAACGCTACAGGGAAGTTAGTTGCTCCCGAGTGTGATCGCGAATGCCTGCCGATCCCTTTTTTGCAAAAGCTTAAAATTAGCGTTGACGATTTGACGATTCCCTAAAACTTTTACTCCATAAGCACTTCAATCGTCAATAACAGCTTTGACAATTCAGAATCGTCATTGACGATTGTCAATCAGATAGCAGTGGCGACCGGATCATGTCAGGCGCAAGTCGTCAATGACGATCGCGACAGGTCGATCAACCAATCGTCAGAATCGTCAAAAACAGAGGGGCTATTCCCCAAACTTATAGTTGGAAAGCATTTGGGGAGAATCGTCAAAAACAATGTCAAAAATCGTCAATGAAGCTTAGAAGTTGAAACCTTTACAAACAGGGAAGTTCAGGAGAATCGTCAAATCGTCAATAAATTTTAGTTATAAGTAGTGTTGAGACTCAAAATTGAAACTGAGTATTTTTACAGCCCAGCAAATTTTCTGCACGTATTCAAGTTGTCTTTCAAGGTTGAATCTTGTGCTATTTGCACCTCTCGATCGGGTAATCTGGTCTGGAAAGGCAAATTATCAGACCGGCTATGGACTTAGAACACGCTGCTAATTCCTTTGGAGAAATAGCTTCGACGCGCGACCTAGTGGCAGAGCTGTTAGCTGCCAAGCGCTCTGTCAACACTAGGCGTGCTTATGAGAAAGACTTGTACGATTTCTTTGCGACAATGACGGGGCAGGAACCTCACCCGCCATTGGTGCGCGAGTTCCTACGGCTGAACCGCTTCGCCGCTGTCGCAGTGGTTCTCAAGTATAAAGCCAAACTAATCGACAAGGGACTTAAGGAAGCGACGATTAATCGGCGGCTGGCGGCGATCAAAAGTTTGGTGAATTTTGCTCGGAAGGTGGGCGAGTGCGAGTGGAGTTTGGTAGATGTTGAAGGAGAGAAGGTGGTTCCTTACCGGGATACTACAGGGTTTGGCCGAGTTGCTTCTGAGAATGTGGCGGCGATGCAGTCGGTGTTGTCCATTCCTGACCGGAGTACACCCCAGGGAAAGCGCGACTATGCAGTTCTTCGGCTGCTGTGGGACAATGCGTTGCGCCGGGGGGAGCTCGGCGGAGCCAATATAGGCGACTTTGACCCGCTAGCCCGAACTTTGAATATTTACGGCAAAGGTAGGGGAACTCAAGCGCAGCTAATTGACTTGCACAACGCGACGGCAGATGCGATTTCTGATTGGCTGAGCGTGCGGGGAGCTGCAATGCCCCTCGATCCTTTATTTATTGCTTTGACAAAGCGGGAATACGGGTTGAGGTTGAGCGGGTACGCTATTTACAAGCTTGTTTTCTCAACTTGCTCCGCTGCGGGAATTCCTAAAAGAATCAGCCCGCACAGAATACGCCACGCTGCAATTACGACGCTGTTAGATGCAAGCAACGGCAATACGCGAATGGCGCAGAAGTTGAGCCGCCATACGAGCTCGAACGTCCTTAATTGCTACGATGACAATCGGCAGAGCTTGCAGCGGGAAGCGTCGGGGCTGCTGGCTGGTTTGGTACGCTAAGTTTAGATTTATATGTTCGGATAATAATCGACTACAAGACTATGGGGAAACTTACCGAAACTGTTAACTCTCGTCTCACACTCCTAGTCCAAGGAAATATGGTTGAAATACTGCGATACAGTATTTAGGACTCAAAATGATTTGTGAGCGAGATTATCTGCGAATACTAGCCAAGAAATTGTAAAAGTTGGGGGTATCGAACCCCCAACTTTTACCCCCATTCCTCTCACACTCTCCCGTTGCGGTGAAACGTGAGGCTCCTGCGGAATTAGTTGAACTTTCCTAACTAATGCTCGAACGAACTGCTATACTGGTTTATTCAGGTGTGGCTAAATTCCTCTTTAATAGTCTATTTTACCGAATCCCAGTGCAGGTAAAAGCGGCCCAGTAAAAAGGGTGAGAGAACGGCTTTAATTCTTGACAATATTTATCTAAATTTTTGAGAGACAAATAAATTTGTTTGCCAATTTTATCATACTTTTTGTATTCTTCATCCCATTGCTGATATTCTGAGGAACCGGAGGAGCAAGCTTTTCGTTCTGCCTCGGATATTTTGCGGAGGGTGTGGGTTTCTTCACGTTTCTGTTTCAAAAGTTCTGTGAGTTGGGGTTTATAACTAGCAGCTAAGGTATTGCCCGTAAGCTCTCGCAACTTAACTTGAGCTTGTCTCATAGCTTCTGGGCGATTCTTTCCCTGCTGCCACTCTTGATAGTAAAAAATGGAGAAAAGCGCCGTAGCTAAATCATCGACAGCCCAAAGCGTACTGATAACACTTCTGGCTCCCGCCGACAAAAAAGCAGTTGAAAAAGTGAGGATATCACCAGTAATTTCACTCAATCCCAATCCTGTTTCGCAGCAGGAAAGAAATACATCCGACAACTGAGGGAGACGCCATGCAGGAGTCATTAGCTGACCTAAAGTAATGCAGCCATCTCCTAAAATTAATGTCGATTCTAAGGGATTGTCAAAGCGCGACTGGGCGTGGTGGCTAGAGTGGAGGATTTGGACGGTTTGCGCCAGTTCTCGATAGTTACTAACAGTAGCTTGATGGCGACCTTTTAAGCGTTGATTGTCTGGGATACTATAAAAAACTGCGATTTGCTCTCCTTCAAAGCTGGCGCAAGGCAAGTCGCCCGTCGCATCTTCAATAGTGCCACAGTTTAGATTATTGCCGGGGGAAGGGCGTTGCTGGCAGAATTCTAAGACTTGACAACTAGGTGCGTAACGAATGAGAAACTTGTCTCCTAAATATCGGTTGTCTCCGATGGGTAGTGCAGCGAAGGGGATTTGGTGAAGGGCAAAATGAGGAACTATAATCAGTTCCGAAATTCCTTCTAAATGCCATAAGATTAGATCGTTTAAATTTAACTGTTGTGCCAGTTTAGTTAACATCCCAACGAACTCTTCTTTCCAAGAATTGTTATCTTCAACATATTGTCCTAACCAATTTTGGAAAATCCATCCGTGCAAAGTCTCAAATCCTAAATCAGCGCAACTTTGCAGGGTAATCTCGTTTTGCCGCACGACGAAGATAAAGGTGTCGCTAACAGTGGTGTAAAAGCTAATAATTGCAGTGGTGGGTTTGTCGATAAGCTTCTGGATGGATGGGAATTTGAGAGGATTGACTCGAATTTGACCCGCAAGCACCGGATCTAAGCGACGAAGTTGTTCCCAAATTAGGAGTTTTTCAGCTTCCAGATCAGCTATTATTTGATTGTAAGCTGCTAGTGCTGCACGGCTGTTATCAAGTTTGCTATTATCAAAGTCGTTGCTAGGTTGATTGCGCCCTCGTTCCTTGTCAATTTGCTGCTGTAGGCGTTCAAAATCCTGTAAATACTCTAGAATTTCAGCAGAAATTTCTGCACTTGAGTAGAGATCATTGCTTGCCATTAAGTCTACGAGGCGTTTAGAGCGCGATCGCTCTACATATTCAACAGCTTTATCTAACTGCTTGTTATTGATGCAAGCTTGCACGATGTTTGCATAAATGTCGATCGCCTCTGACAAAATTTCTTGGCGGCGAAATTCAGAAGTTGCCCAAGTACGGCTGGTTTCTACGGCTTCAATCGCATTACCGTATCCCTCAATGGCTAACTGCCAATCTTCCGTTATAAATAATGCTGTGTTTCCTAGCATTTCTCCAGTCTTCAGGCACTCAAATGGGAAAGCAGTTGGCGTGAAGACTTCCATTGCTTTTCGATAACAGGCGATCGCCTCGGAGTTTCGCTCAAGGCTGAGGTAGCTATTGGCCAGATTCATTTGAGTCATAGCCCACTCTCTAGGAAACTCATCCTGGTTAAAGATTTGTAAGGCAGCTTGATGGGCAGCAATAGCTATTTCTAAATTCTCATTTGGATCGCCATTAAGTCGATGCAAATAAGCATTAGCCAGATTCATTTTTACTTCAGCCCAATTTACGGGAAACTCGTCTTGAGTGTAAACTTGCAATGCTGCTTTGTTAGCTGCGATCGCCTTCTCAACATTTTCTACCGGATCGCCATGAAGTCGGTGGCGGTAAGCAGAGGCAAGATTCATTTGAGTTTGCGCCCAAAGTTCCGGGGATTCTTCGCGGGTGCGGAACAACAAAGCATTTTGATAACAGGTAATTGCTTGTTCCAAGTTATCCGCCTTGTCGCCACAAATGCGATCGCAGTAAACGATGCCCAAATTGTTTTGTACTTGGGCCCATTCTTCAGGCATTGCTTCGCGGGTGCGAACTTCCATTGCAGCTTCGCCAGCCGCGATCGCCAATTCTGCATTCTCTAACCGATCTCCCCGAATTCGGTTGTGATAGGCAAGAGTCAATGTATTTTGAATCATTGCCCACTGTATCGGAAAAGCTTCGCGGGTATATACTTGTAAAGCATCTTGAGAGTAAGCAATCGCTCGTTCTTGATTTTCGGCGCGATCGCCCTTAAAACGACGGTGGTAAGTGTTACCGAGGAACATCTGACAAAATGTCCACTCTTCTGGAAAAGCTTCGCGGGTAAAGACTGTGGAAGCAATTTCGTAACCTGCGAGCGCAATTTCTAAATTATTAGCCTCATTCCCTTTTTTTAATTGGTGGATGTGCAAACTTAAAGCCAAAATACCAGAAGCAATTTCTTTTCTTTTTTCAGGTGGGACTTCGGATAGCATAGCATCGGCTTCATCTGGCATCTCCTTAACAAAAATTTCGTCAAGTTGCTCTTGGTTAGCGTCAAGCAATATTTTCTGTACCCACTTGATAAAAAGTTCGTCTATGGGTTCTGGATCAGCTTTCAACGAGAGAAGTTTTTGCGCTATTTTAACAAAATACTTCTCAAGTTGCTCTCGCTCATGTTCAAGTAAAGTATCTACTCGAATTTTACCTTGACTTTCGGAAATAACTTCCAATAATTCCAATGGTAAATTAGGGCGGATTTTATGTTGAATAAAATTCCATTGTTCGGGGAAATTTTCTTCGGTAAAAACAGTAGCAGCAACTTCGTAGCCTGTCTTAGCAATCTTCCAGTTGTTTTCTGCATTGCCTTCGGGAAAATCTTCAATCAGGCTGCTAAAGTTGAGAACTCTTGCCGCTAAATTGATTGCTTCCCCTGGTCCTAATTGAGATATATCAAACTTTATTATACTTAATCTTTCCACAAAACTGTTGTCCAGTTTATCTAGGTTGGCTTCTAGAAGCTGGTACAAAGCTTGCGAATTATTTTCGCTTTTGGCAACGGTGTCTAAAACTTTAATAAGAAACTGTGAGGTTGAAGTTATTTGCTGGATCTGAACATTTTCTAGGATGTCTAAAATAACAGGAGAACTTGAGCGTTCAGCATATTCTCTAGCTTTTTCTAGTTCTCCACAGTCCATGCAAAGCGCTACTATTTTTGTGTAAGCAGAAATCTTTGCAGGAATTTCTTGATATAAAGATTCAGAATCACCCCAACGGCTGAGCATCTCTACAGCTTCAATTACAATCTCAAAACCTTCAAAAGCTTCTGCCTTTTTGTCAGTAGCCAATGCTACCTTTCCCAACTCAAGTCCGGTTTCGATGCACTCTCTAGGGAACGAAGTAGGAGTAAAAACTTTTAAAGCTGCTTGAAAACAGGTTAAAGCATTAGCAATTTGTGCCAATTTGCGGTAAGCAAAACCCAAATCTAACTGGGTTTTAGCCCATCTTTCTGGATAGGTTTCGGGAGTATAAATTTGTAATGCGGCTTGGTAGGCTGCGATCGCCCGTTCCTGGTTCTGGATTTTGTCCCCTAAAATCCTTTCGCTATAGGCAAGACCAAGGTGAAATTGGCTACTAGCCCAATCAGAATCAGTGCGAACTTTTAAGGCAACTTGATAACAAGCGATCGCTTTCTCGAAATTTTGCGCTCGCTCTCCTTCAACTCGGCGAGTGTAAGCAAGTGCCAGGTTATTTTGCAGTGTTCCCCAAAGTTCAGGATCTCGATCGCGGCTAACAACTTGCAAGGCTTCTTCATAGCAAGCGATCGCCTTTTCTAAATTCTCAGCTTCATCTCCGACGATTCTGTCACTGTAAACAAGACCGAGATTATTTTGCACCATCGCCCACTCTTGGGGAGAAGTATCGCGAGTGAAAATTTGCAAAGCATTGGTACAAGCGGTTAGGGCTTTTTCAAGGTTTTCGGAGCGATCGCCCCAAATCCGATTGCGGTATGCTGGGGCTAAATCGCTTTGGGTTTTCGCCCACACTTGTGGCTCAACCTCACGAGTCAAAATCTTGGCACATCCTTCAAAACCGGCAATGGCAATTTCCAGGTTAATTGCTCTGTTACCCAGTGGAAATAGCCAGAGGATCTCGCAGAAATACATAATAACTGCCGCGATCGCTTTTGTTATTTTTGGCTGGGTTCTCAGGAGTGTACAATCTATCCAGAGACAAAATTGCCACAAAAAATCTTCATTCAGTTCGTCTGAGTTAATTGCTAGTATCTGGTAAACAGTTTGTCGCTCGCTTGGGTTGAACAGAATTGTCCGCAATACTTCCCACAAGAAAGCTGGAGCTTTAACAAAAGAGCCTGTTACTGGTGAGGCATCTGCTCCTATGTAAAACCTGTATAAAAAATCAGCCAAATCGATTAACAAATTAGCCTCAGAAATCTCCCTCTGTGCTACCAGAATTGTAGCTACCATTTCCATCATTTCCACCAAACCAACATCCACCAAGTCCGGGTGCTTCCTTAAAATCTTCAGTTGCTTACCGCGAGGACATTGGAGGAGCGCTTGAATCAGCTTGAAATAAGCTTTCTGGCGTTTTGTCGCTGGGGGAGCTTTCTTCGGGCCGAATCCTTTTGCCATATTCTTTACAGGTTACGAAGGGGATACTACATATACACATCAGCCATCCGCTCCAAAATTACGCAGCATCCCTCCATATTTCTGCTAACTTCTCCAGCAGTGCTTCGGCTAAATCTTCTAAATCAGTGTCGGCGCTATCGGCACTTTCACGAGTAAACTCCCCTCCTGCGGTACTCCCAGCTAACATCTCTCCCCCTGCGTACCGCCACTCGTACTCGTCGCAAGTTCGATAAATACGCTCTAATTGGGCAACAATATTGCTCTGCGATTGAGTTTGGATCGTGGAGCGTACCTGTACCGCCACTGGATCGTCTGTTTCTAAGAAGGCGATCGCTTCTTCTAAACGAGTAATCTGTTCAATTAAAGTGTCGATTGGCATCAGTTCTGCTACTGCTATTTGTTGCGGGGGATTTGAGCTATCTAAGGTGGGAGCAAATCCCAATAGTTGCACGGAGTCAAGGCGATCGCTAAACTGTACTCCCACATATCCAATCCGATTTTCTATTACTTCTTCGGGTAAGAAGATGGTTGTTTCACCAGGTAAAACTGGGCGGCATTCTAGGGAGCCAATACCTGGGATTACCAAGTCAGCGACATTAGCTAGCGCTGTTTTTGCTGGATTGAAGCTATCGGAATTATTCACATCTGTTTCAATTTGTAGCCATTTTAAATAGCTGTGAACTGCGTAAACTGCCAGTGCATTCAAGTAAACTCGTTTTCCTTTTTGGACTGTACTTTGAACGGCTGCCAACTGTCGCGCCATTTCGTGAGCTTTTAACTCTATTGGTACTGTTAACAGAGGTAGTTCTGCGATGTTCATGGTTGTGGTTCCTGTTTATATCCTAGAGTGCGGGCTATTTCTTGCAACGAGGGTTCGCATTTTCTGTTCCAGTGAGAATTCAGGGTTGTGTAATTAACCTTTAACTCTTTTGCTAAGTCTCGAAACTTGTCAGGAGGTTCTTTTAATACTCTTCTCATGCTGAGGAATTGGCAGTTGCACTCCGGGTTAGAACGAGGGTAGCTATTTTTTAGCTTGCCTTCTGGATCTTGTTCTATGTAAAGTTCTATTTGGAGACCTATTCGCTGAGTGGTTTCTTTCTGAACACTTTCAATCATGCCATCCAACCCGCTGAGCGTAAAATCGGGTAATAGTTCGAGCCGAGTTGTTTCCCCAGCATCCACCGCAATCGGTGCATCTAAACTAATTGGAGCATCTTTGTCAGGAGAGTACAAATCTTTAATTCGCCAACCCAGGTAGCCGTTGATCCAGTTGACAAAACTTTTTGAAACAGAAGATTGGCGCGGCTCAAAATTAGCAATCTCGCGACTAACCCATTCTAAAGTAAGGTTGAGGGCAGCAGGATAATTTTGATTGGCTGATTTTTTGACTCCTGGTAGTTGCTGAATTTGTAATAACAGCTTGTTCATGGCTGTTCGGCATTTTCTACTGTTAGCTGGGTTGTGGCGCACCTCTGCAATTAGAGCGCTTAACCGTCCATCTAGGTCATCCATGCGACTTTTTTGAGGAGCAAGTTAGTTTGTTTATTAGCTATGAAAATTTGCGAGCGTGCGAAAATCCTAAGCTATTTTCTCATGTGGTTGAGCTCTTTGTGTGCGTAAGTTCTTGCCGTCCGGAGGTTCGAGGCTATTTCCACGCGAATTATTGCAACTGAAGCAAGCTAAACGCAGGTTGGAGAGTGCGTTAGACCCGCCTCGGCTTTTCGGGAGTAAGTGTTCGATGGTTCTTTCTGATTTCTGCATCGACTTGTTGCACCAGTGGCAGCGGTTTCCGTACAGTTCCAGAAGTTGGCGTCTCTTGTTGCGTCTTGAAGCTGGGGACATAAAGCTTTCGGAGCCTCACGGCTGTTACGTGTTCATTTACGTATCAGCTCCCTGCTAAAAATTTACGCAGCCATAATTTAAACTCTCCTGCTGCCTTTGAGCCCTGGACTAAAGTCGAGCGGGTTTTCAGGCTCGTTTTTGAGGATTTTTCTTTATTTTGGTTGGTAATTAGAAGACTTCAAAGCCCAAGCCAAAAAGCGTTCTGTGTAATACAAAGCCAGTTGATTGCTCACACCATTAAAAACCGCATCAAAGGCGTGTTCAGCCCAAGGAATTTCGACCATTACCGCACGGTTTCCAGTGGCTTGTAATTGTTCGTAGAGAGATCGTCCAAACTTTGCCTCAACTATAGAACCCATTTGACATCTCTGACTCCGTTGACTTAAAGTAGCGCAAAAGCCATATCCTACTCACTATGCCGTACTCCAGCAGTCTCACCGACGAAGAATGGGAAATTCTTGAACCCCTCCTGCCCCAGATCTTGCCGGTGAAGAAGCAGACAAGACCCTGTGATTGGACGAAACGAGAACTGTTGGATGGCATGTTCTACCAACTTAAGAATGGCTGTAATTGGCAAGATTTACCCGGAATATCTGCCACCCTACTCAACCGTATATTGGCACTACAAGCAGTGGCGGGATGCAGGAGCTTTTCTGGCACTGATGACCGTCTTACATGGACAAGTGCGTGAACAAGTCAAAAAAAAGCCAAGTGGACAACGTTGCTGATGATTGACTCACAAGCCGTGAAGAATACCTGCAATGCCAGTGTTGAGTCCAAAGGCTTTTGCTTTTACAAATGTACCAACGGCATCAAACGACATCTCGCCGTTGATACACGCTTGCTCTGGGTTTTTTACCCACTGCACGAAAGCCAATGTCTCCGATGATCAAGGCTTAATCGAGATGTTGAGCCAGAATCTCGACTACTTTCGTGCCAAACCAGTCAATATCCTCTTATATCACCATTCTGCTGGACAATGGCTATCATCAGCGAGGTGATAACGGCAGCTTTGCAAGACCTCTACCCCCAAATCATGACCAAGATCCGATTTTCCCGGTCACCCAAACCGACAAAAGCCGAAAAAGCAGCACTTGGAAAAACGGGATTTGTAGTAGTCGCAACTCGATGGGTCATTGAGCGCTCAAATGCTTGGATGGAACGTTGTAAAAGTTTAGTCAAGAACTTTGAGAGGACGCTCAGCCATGCGACTGCCAAGCTTAACCTTTGTTTCATTCGACTAATGCTCAAGCGTTTAGCGCATAGCTAGATGTCAAATGGGTTCTATAGTAGTTAAAGCCGTGTGGCATCCGCGCTCTGGTCTGAAACCGTGACTGCTGTCAGAAAATTGAGGTTCGTAGTATGCCTCAAGAATCGAACGTACCACTTCTTGAACCAGTTTGTCTTTCCAAGTAGGGACACGCCCGCGGTCGAGTTTTTCCATTATTTTTGGGAATGTTAACTCGTCGTACTGGTGTCCATCGAAAGCGTTCATAGCGAATATCTTCTATGAGGCTCTCAATCTTTTTGACAGACATTTCATCAGCAGTTTCCTCAGTAATTCCTCGCCTCAAAGAGCCCCATCATTTTTGTAGATGCGACTGTACGCTCGGAGGTACAAATTCGGGTTGAATAAGTAGGTAGGCGATAATAAACCAAGCTATCTAAAGCTGTGTAAAGCGACCGTGTTAATCGGGAAATCTCGATCGCGAGCCGCAGTTGCTCCACGAACTCAATTCAGCTTGACAGCTCGTCAGGTACTTGGAGTAATTTGCAAGCACTTTTGTCTTGAGGGATTGTCACGGATTGAGCTAATCTGACTTCATCAGACGCTACACTCTGGTGGGTTAACTCCGGCTGCATTGTTCAGGATACAACTTTATTGGAGGTACAAAAGATGACCCGGATCGTTGCTTTATTTAACCAGTCCGGAGGAGTTGCGAAAACGACTCTAACTATGAATTTGGGCTATCACCTGCAAGAGCGCAAGCACCGCGTGCTTTTGGTTGATATGGACCCTCAAGCTTCTCTGACAACTTTTTTGGGACTTGACCCAGTAGAGTTGACCCACACTGTCTACGAAGCTGTGGTGGGGGAGGAACCGCTGCCCATAAAAGGACCCATTCACGGGATGCACGTCGCTCCCTCTAATATTAATTTAAGCGCTGCTGAACTCGAACTGGTATCCGCCCTGATGCGAGAGATGCGCTTGAAAGAAGCCTTGGCTCCCATATTGGATGACTATGACTTTATTTTGATAGACTGTCCCCCAAGTCTGGGAATTCTGAGCGTTATTAGCTTGGTTGCTGCTACTCACGTTTTAGTTCCGATTCAAACTCAATTCAAGGCGTTTCAGGGTACGGACTTGCTCCTGAATACGGTGGCGGGACTTCGCAAAGCTGCCAACCGCCACCTGGCGATCGCAGGCTTTATTCCTACCATGTACGACGGTCGCACAGCTCAAGAGACGCGGACTTATAAAGCCATGCTCGAGCAGCTTTCCCCTCTCGCTGCTGTCTTGGAACCAATTCCCAGAACCATCGCTTTTCCCGATGCTTCTGAAGCGAGGCTTCCCCTGGCTCTGTCTAACCCCAAACACCCGGCCGTTGCTGCAATGAAAAAGATAGTTAAATGTTTGGAAAAACTACCATGAGTATTAGCAAAAAAGACCAACCTTATACGAGCAAATTAAGAGGCGTAGCTGCTTTACTCGGGGAGGTTGCTCCTGAAGCTGCAACGCAAAAAGCCCTGGCGGTAACAGCAATCCACTTGCCCCCCCAGCAGCCCAGGCGCTACTTCGATCCGGACAAGTTAGAGCAATTGGTACTTTCTATTAAAGAACACGGTATTTTAGAGCCTTTGTTAGTGCGCCCGAGGCCGGGCGGCGAGTATGAGTTAGTTGCAGGGGAGCGCCGCTACCGAGCCGCCCAAAAACTAGGACTTGCCGAAGTGCCTGTTGTTATTAGAAAGCTGACTGATGAAGAAGCTCTTGCCTTGTCGCTGATTGAAAATTTGCACCGCGAAGACTTAAATCCGGTAGAAGAAACAGAAGGCATCTTGCAACTTCTCAGTTTGAAACTGAACGTGGCGGTGGAAGAAACGATTTCACTCCTCTACCGAATGCAAAACGAGGCGAAAGGGAAAGTTACCCAAAACGTTTTGGGTAGTCAGTCTGGGGAAGAGGTTAAGTCCCTGTTTGATTCTTTAGGGTTAATGAGTTGGGAATCCTTCGCTAGCTCGAGGCTGCCTTTGCTAAAGTTGCCGACTGAGGTACTGGACGCCCTGCGCCGCGGCGAGATTGAATACACTAAAGCCACAGCGATCGCTCGCGTCAAGGATGTGTCCGCCAGAAGAGCGCTGCTAAAAGCTGCTATAGAGGAGAAATTATCTCTGAGTCAAATTGCTGAGCGAATCAAAGCCACCCGTCCATCCGGGAGTCAGGACTCGCTCAAGGAGCGAATTAAACAAGCGTCAAGTCGCTTGCAAAAAGCGAAGTTGTGGGACAGTCCTGAAAAACAGCAAGTTTTAGAGAAACTTCTCGAACAGATGGAAGCACTTCTAGCTGATGAATGATTGTGCCAGTTGAAGATGCCAATTTTCCGTACTCCGGAAAGGCTGTAGTCGATTGCTATTGAACTTGTGTCATAACCTACACCGGATCTATATTTAGCTGTATAAGGTTCGAGGTGTTGATGACAAGTCGCTATCGGTTGGGGAGCTATCAACGCTTCTTGGCAATTAACTTCTCGGTCAAATCGCTGATAATATCTAAGCTCATATTATCAACTAATTTAGTCAGAGCCACAGCAAGAGGCTTCTGCGACAGGGGAATTCGCTCAATCAACAGCCTTACCGCTTGCTCGTCTCCACAAGCGGCTGCTTTATAAAGCTTCTCAATCAACTCCCTCGGCAACACAGATAGCGACTCAGGAGTCAGTTGCACAACAGGCTCATCCTGTTCGGACTTACTCGGCGGCTCCTCTTCATAGATATAGCGAACACCCAAATGAAGCGCCATCTTCTCAAAAATTACTGTTTCTCGGAACGGTTTGGCAACAAAGTCATCGAAGCCGTTCGACATGGCGAGTTCCTGGGTTTTAACAAAAGCATTAGCGCTCAAAGCAATAATCTTAGTCTTAGAACCGTTCGGCCGTGCTCGAATTTTTTGAGCAGCTTGAAAGCCGTCTAGAACAGGCATCCTCAAATCCATCCAAATTAAATGCGGCTTGTACTTTCGCCACAATTTAACAGCCAGGGTTCCGTTATCCGCGAACCACACAAGAAAGCCAGCCGACTTCAATATCTGAGTTAGCAGCAACCGATTTGCCGACTCATCGTCCGCTACCAGAATGCGATACATTTGTTGGTTAGGTGCCAACCCCTTCACTCGTTTTTGCGGCAGTCTGTCATAAACTTCGCTCTCAGTAGCATGACTGACTTTAACGTAAAAACTAAAAACCGTTCCTTTCCCCACAGAACTTTTGACCTTAATTTCACCACCCATCAGCTTCACAAAAGAGTTACTGATAGGCAATCCCAAACCCGTTCCCGTTTGCGATTTTCTGCCAGCAGAAGCTTGCACGAACGGCTTAAACAAACGGCTAACCTCATCAGGCGCAATGCCTGGGCCTGTATCCTTCACAGAGAATTGGAGAAAGAATTTGGGTAAAGGTTTTTTAGCCATAGACTGAAGGCATTTTACAGTCAGCTTCACCCTACCCGCCTCAGTAAATTTAACAGCATTGCCCAACAGATTAATCAAAACTTGGCGCAGCTTGCTTTCATCAGTTCGGACGTATTGCGGTACATCATTCCGGAGTTCAAAAACAAGTTGCAATCCCGACGACTGAGCTTTGAGTTGGAACATCCCTTCTATGTCCGAGAGCAAACTGTACAAGTCAACAGCAGTTTCTTCGAGGGTGATTTGACCTGCTTCAATTTTGGACAGCGACAAAATATCGTTGATTAGTTTCAACAAATGCTCGCCACTGCGATTGATAATATCTAAACTCGACTGCTGTTCCGGTGCAGTTTTTTTAGAGTTCACAAGGAGGTGGGCAAAGCCGATAATCGCATTCAGAGGCGTTCTCAATTCGTGGCTCATATTGGCCAGAAAGGTACTTTTAGCGCGATTGGCACTTTCGGCTGCAATTAGAGCTTGTTTTAGTTCCTTTGTTTTCTGTGCAACTTGCCGCTTTAAATCGCCAGAATATTCTTCTAACCGCTGGCGAGATGCTTTTAACTGACAATTCATGCGCTCGAAAGCACAGGCTAGGGCTTCGAGTTCGGCAATACCGCTACCTGAAACTGTTGAGTCGAAGTCGCCACCAGCTATCGCCTCTGTTGCCGAAATTAACCGCAGCAGCCGCTGTTCTATTCTTAGGGAAATGGACAGCAAAAGGCAGATAGAAAGAACCAAAGCCAGCAGCACGAGCAAAATAGTGTTGCGGGTGTTGGCCTGAACTTTTTGGGTGAAGTCGGTTTCGGGTACAACTGCCACAATCAGCCAATTTAAGCCTTTCGAGTTTTTAAAAGGTCTGACTTGCAGCAAGTATAGTGAGTTGCTGGCAGTAAAGTTAAGATTGTGGCTGCTGTTAATAGCAGCGAGGCTGCCATAATGTTTAAGCAAATACTCTGTTGAAAGCTGGATTACTTTTTGTTGCAGAGCTTGAGTGCTTTCTCGCTGCCGTCCGTCAACAGAAATAGACGGTTTTGGTTCAGTTACCTCGTTCCGAGCCACTAAACGTCCCGAACGGTCTAAGATAAAGGCTTGACAGTTAGGGCTGATGTGGAAATCGTGCAAGTTGAATTTTGAGGTTGGGGTAGAAAAAGCAGGATTTATTTTTTGTTGAGGCAATATTGTTTTTGGAGAGTCTGACCCATTTCTTTTCCCATTTGGTTTGATTGTGACTTCGGCTGTTTGACTTGGGGGAAGTTGGTTCACCGAACCAGTTTGCATTTTCTTATAAGTCCCTTCTTCTTTCCCAACCCCAACCCCTTCTTTTAAGTAGTTGTCAAGACGGTCAGAGATGCGGCTCGTTGCTTCTCCCAATAGCTGTGCAACTAAGTCATTCATTGTCTGCCGCCCTGTTTGAAAAGAAAGCCATCCCGTTAGAGCTAGTAAGGTTGAAATTAGGAGAGCGTTGGGGACTGTAAGCACAACGCGCAGCGGGAGGGCAGACTTTTTTTGAATTGAGCTTTTTGGGCGGAACATTGGTTGAAAAAAGGGAGTGGGGAGTGGGGGCGGAGTAGGGAATGGGGAGTGGGGAGAGGGGGAGAGGGGGAGAGGGGGTGAGTGGGAGATTATAGGTGTGCAGTAAACAGCAAGCTGTTGGAATTTTCACGTAGATTGCAGTTACATAATCCCTCATTTCTATTCAATTGGGTGAGTATATGTTAGATGTTGAAGCCCTCTAGTTTTTATCGGGTTGTTGCAAGTTTTCAAACTTCTCCCCCTCTCCCACTCTCCCCCTCTCCCTTTCTCCCCTCTCCCCCGCTCCCCACTCCCCATTCCCGTTACCTATTCCCGCAGCTCCGGCTCCAATCAAAAAGCAGAGCGACTTTTAAGAAGCCGAGTAGTTCGGGCTGTTGGCGGTTGTCGCTGTTGAAATCTTGTTCCAGGGTAGTTGAATTCTTCTCGTGCAATGCGGCTCAGCTCGACAATCACAGACAAGTCTACTCCGGCTCGTGCAGCAGCATCGGCCGCCGATAGATTCTGATTTCTTACCAGAGCTAAAAATTGTCGCACGCTGTAGACTACTGGGTCGTTGGCTGCTGTGTAGCCTTTTTGGATGGCAATTAGCAATCCTTTTTCAACATCTGATGCTGTGGGTGCGCGACCTCTATCAACGTTCACAATCGGCGACATTCTTGGGGTGACGGGAGCGATGCGAATTCCTAAGTGTTCTGGTTCTTTGTTGGTAGGAACGATGTTGAAGTTGTAAAGTCGCTGTTTCCCTTTTGAATCTACAGTTTTGATTGAAAGGTTAGTGATGGTAGCTGTGGTAGCTCCCGGAAAATTGAGCGCTTGAATGGGACGCAAGAAAACAGTTTTGGCTTGGCTGCTTGCCAACTGTGCGTCGGTGCTGAAAACTATTTTTGAGGGGTCGGCAATTAAAACGTAGGCGACAGCTTCATCGGTTGAGCTGAAGTCGATCGTACTCGCGCGACCGGGATAGACTAAAATATCGATCGCACTATTGACGGCAATGTCTCGACCCACAGTTTGATAGCCTGTTGCTCTTGATTGAGCAAAAGCACAGTCGGGGTAGCTTGCAGTAGCGAACACTGCTGTGAACAAAAGCCCTCCGAGGGAAAGCATTCTTGGGGATTGGATGCGATTCGTCATGGCAGTTATTCGTTGATGTTGAGAAAATTGTTGACAGTAGAAACGGGGATTTCCTTTACTAATCGCCGCAGTCGCGTTGGGGCGACTTAACCGTTTACCAACGGTTTGGTTATCGGTAAATGTTGAGAAAGCTGTTAACAGTAATAGAAACCGGGGTTCCCTTGTTAATCACAGCTACATTAGGGCGGTTTAAAAGTTCTTCAGTTGCTCTATCTGAGCGGCTTTCCATCCGTTTTGCTAGGGGGCTGAAGAAGCCATCGAGGACGGCTGACCAAATTTGGGGGTCTCGACTTTCAACGGTGGTTGTACGGCTCCCAAACCTACCGCTAATATTGCTAGAGCTCCTGACTTTAGGCTCTGCGAACACTTGACCGACTCGTCCAACTCCCGACAGCACTGCGGTGAGGATATCCTGTCCGGCAATATCTGAACCAGGGTCGAAGTAGCCTGAAGCAATCAGCGGCTGTCCGCCCTCTCCTGCAATCAAAATTGCGCCTTCTGGAATGGGCTGCTGTTTAATCTGACCGTTTCTATCAGAGTAGACGAGCGCCACAGCAGTAGCTTGTACCATGCGATTGGTTTTGCTGACGTTGCTGGCTTTGGCAATGACAACCGTGCCGGCAGGAAAAGCAATAGAGCCGTCAGTTGCCGTGAAGTCGGCTGTGAGGGTGACGGCAAATTTGTCGTAAAGCTGTTTGCCTGAGCCTTCATCCCACAGCAGGGGAACCGAAACTACGCCGTTGGCTGTGGTTCCAAGGGGAACCTGAGCTGTTTGGGGCGTGCGGTTGAGAATGCCTTTTGCCCCTGGGGAATTTACTTGTTCTAGGGTTGGGGAATTTGTTAAGGCAGAAGCCTCTGGAGCAGCTTCTGGGGAAAGGGTTTGAAATTCTGTATCGGGCAAGGACGTTGGACGAGCGCTCAGTCGAGCCTCCGTGTCGATTGAGTTATCAGTAGAATCGGAACTTGTTTGGGGGGAAAAGGAAGCCGGAGTTAATTGGTTAGTGGGGTTTTGGGAGTTGTCGGTGGTTTCGAGGCTGTCCTCTCCATAAGGAAACTCCGGGTGTAGCCTTTCCCCGCTGGCGTTATTTGGGTGGCTATATAGTTTTTCTGGGATTTGCTCCAAAGAAACGTATGAGGATTGCGACTTTTGGTTGCCGATATTGACTGTTAGGAATTCAGTTGTTGGAGTTGGGTTCGTACTAGCGGTGGCGGTAGCACTTGTTGTCGCTGGAGTGTCCGGTGTTGCACTCACGGCATTCGCTATTCGGTTAGGGTCAAAATTTCCCCTAATTTGTCCGAGTTGGGCGAGTTGGTTCCACCGCTCAAACGGGTCGATTTTTTCTTCTGTTGGAGTTGGAATTAAAGGTGGGGGTATTAACGGTTTGAGTATGGGGGCCGGTGCGGGTGTTCTTGAGGGTACTCTTTGAGGTATGGGTGCGGGTAGTGTTACCGTCCGCACTACTGTTCTGGGTGCGGGTAGGGGTTCGCGTAGAGGAGTAGGTGGCGGTGCAGCGCTCCGGGTAGCGACTGGACGCGGAGTTCGAGGAGTTCGCGGGGCTCTTGACGGTTTGGGCGACGGTTCTGTTTTGGGTTTTGCGGTTTTTTGCGGTTTTTCGGCTAACAGTTTTTGTTGGTCTTGGTAAGCTAATTTAGCCAGCAACTCCGGTTTTTCATCTTTAATGGTGCCAGAAGAGCTTTCTTTTGGTGTTGATTGTGCGATAGGTTCGCGAGGTGATTTAGGCTTGATAAATTGCCAAATCAGCAGTCCTAGCAATAGTATTCCACCAGTCAACAGCAGCATTGTCACTGCTCTAGGAACGCCTCTTTCGGAAACAGGCGGGGGCAGTGGTCTTTCCTCATCTTGAGCAAGTTGATATTGAGTTTCCAATGTTAGGGGTGCATTGGGGTCAAAGTTAGCAATGAAGTTCTCGTCAATATCATCTTGCGAGGGGGAAGGGGAAGGGGAAAAGTTATCTTCTGACATCTTGCTACTATCGTTATTAAGGATACTTTCGCTATCAAGAGGGAGTGAATTCTTTTGCTCAAATTCTGCTGCTGTCAACTTTGTTGGATGAGAATTGTTTGAAGATTCTTGTCTATTACTCATGGCTACCTCGGTTGTTGCTTATTACGATGGTTAATTAACAAATGATTGGCTTTTCTGTGAGTGGGAAAGAGCCGAAAATCACGACTTCTTTGTTGTTAAATACAACCGCTTGAAGTTCATATACAGCACTTGTCAGGTAAGTGAAATACAAACAAATCGGTTTCTGTAGGGGCGGTACTCCTTCCCCTTCCCCCTCTAAGGTTTAAATTCAACAATTCGGGAAATTTCTAATCCGGCTGCTCTCAAAGAGTGAATAGTCTTCTCTAATTCATTAGCGTTTTCTTGGAGAGGGGATTTGGGAATTTCTACGGCTTTGATGGTGAAGGTTCGATTAAACTGTTCTCGGCTTTCTCCAATGCCTTGCTCTAGCACTACGCGAGTAGCAATTACATCTATTTCCCAAACTCCTCTTTTTATTTCTCTGGGTTCTCCTATGTGAGAGATATAGACTCCAGAGCGGGTTTTTCCTGAATAGATGGTGTTAGGAACGAGTGGGGCAAGTTCGACAAGGGAAGCTTTTCCAAACTCTGACTCCATCATCAATGAACCCATCCAAGCAGTTGTAGGAACTTTGGTACTGCCTTTAACTTTAATGCCGGGGTCGGGGTCATTTGTGCCGGGTATTTTGCCTGACCAAGCCCAGGTTAAATTCACCCAACTTGACACGAAAGTTTGGATAGTTTTAGGCTCTCTGTAAAACTCATCTTGTTCTGCAATTCGGGCTGCGGTTCCGTCTTTTAACTGGACAAAGGTAACTTTTTTTTGAGATAAAGATCTCAAACTGACTGTATTCACTAAAACAGTAATTGTCAGGAGAAAAACAAAGCTTGTTAGTAGAACAAAGCACAAGGCTAAGGTGTTTTTAGATTCAGGGAGTAAGGGTTGTGATTGCTTGAATTTGACATTCATAAATTCTCAGGTTGAGTAGTGGTAAATTTGAACAAATTTGGGTGGACGAATTCAGTCCTAAAGGAGTTTTCCGGCAACAAGACCAATCGCGTTACTGGCAATATCTGTAAGCTGTTTGGTGCTATTAGCGATCGCACTGTACAAAGCGGTTCCTCCACCCTTGGCAATTAACACAGCAAGAGTAGGAGAAAACACAGCTAAAAAGAATAAAAAGGCGATATCTGTAACTAACTCTGCATCGGACTTGACAATCACTACAGCGACTAATCCAACGACGATGTTGTAGCCTAATTGCACTCCAAATAATGACATAAATCCGATTAACCAAGCCCAGATGGGTTTTCCTTGCAGCGGCAATAGTGATAAACCCATTGCCATCGGTCCGAATAAAGCTGTTAGCAACAATGCTGCTTCTAAAATGTTGACAAATGCCCACTGTACCGATCTAAGAATTAAGCGAATGATAGGTAAGATAGTAGACCTAAAAACTTGCCCTGCAAAATCGCCATTTCCTATATCTTGAAGATTGGCAACATTGCCTAAGTTTTCGACAAATCGCTGCAAGCTTTTGAGAGGTCCTCCATTTTGCTGTTCGGCTGCCTGGAGAATTTGTTGAGCAGGCTCTTTTTTGCTGTTCCAGCATTGGACTAAAGCCTCTCCAACTTTGCCCTGGCATTCGCTATAGAGTTTCTCAATCTCTTCTTTGCCAGCACTGGTGAGGTTAACGTCGCTCAGGGCAGTTCTGAAGGTCATTTCTCCGACTTGAATCTTCATAATTTCCTGAACTTGAGTGCTACCTACAGCTTTAATAAATTTGATGCTTTCAGCTAAGACTTTGCCGTTGTTACTGAGAAATACTACAATCACAAGCGGCCAGATAAACATGGCTACTAACTCTGACCAAGACTGTTTTTCGATGATTTCTTTCCCGGTGGTGACAGCGAGGTAAGTAACAGACATTCCGGCCAGAATTAGTCCTAGTTTAACTAAGGCAATCCAGAGAGAGGATTCTTGAGTATTGAAGGTGTTAAACCAAACTAAATTCCACGATTCGATAGTTTTTTGAGAGACTTCTATGGCATCAGAGAGAGTGTCCAGGGCTTGTCCTGCTGTGCTAGTTTGGGCAATAAATTGTATAAACATTGCGGTATCTCCTTGCTGTGATTTCAGTCTTCGTTTGCCCCTAGAGCGATGCCTCCCGGCATTTGAAACAATCCAGCTTGAGTAGAAGAAGCGGTAGCAGCCGCAGCATCCTGCCTTCTCTGGGCTGTGTTAATTTCGTTGAGTTCTTCAGCTTGTTGAGCGTTGAGAATGTTGGCAAGACTGCGGTCAATTTGAGCTTGCTGGCCCTGCATGACTAAGGCACTTTGATTTTCTGCTGATAAGGCTGCTTGTTGAGCTGCGAGCGCACTTTGTTGAGATATGTTTCTCATAATGTTCTGGGTGACATCTTGACCTTCTGAATCAGCACCCAATTCCATTGAATTTTGGCTCTCGCGATTAGTTTGCTCTACGTTCTGCTGGACAATTTCTTTCATCTGAGCTTGCTTTTGTTGAGCTTCTTTACTGAGAGTGGCTTTATTGGCTTCACTGACAGCACTTTCTCTTTCTGCGAGTTCTGCGGTATTCTCTTTGAGGCTGTAAGAATCTTGCGGTCTCTTCTCTAAAGCAGCGGATAGTTTTGTCCCTTCGCTTTCGGAGGTGTTGCCGTCCATTATGCTTTTAACTGCTTCTTTTAGGTCTGGAACTTTCAATTCTCCCAGGAATGAAGAGAGGGTGGACTCTATTTCACTGCTGAATTTTTCTACTTTGTTTAACAAATTGTCCCAGATGCCTGAGATGCTGTCGGAGATGGTGGAGATGGTATCTGAAATTTCGCCTGTTATGTCGCTAATTGTGTTTTCTATACCTCCTATTTCTTTCTGGTTGTTCAAGAAGTTATTAGCTGATTTTTGAATTTGGCTTTCTATTTGTTGATTGGGCACTGTGAAGCTGGAGCGGTTGAAAGTGCTGCCCGATGGATTGTTTAAACTGGGAAGCTGTGTTGCAGTCGGATTGCTGTCATAGGTTTGAGCTTTTGCTTCAACAGAATTTAGTATTAAGCTCAGCCAAATTGCAGGAATGCCGAGGGCAAGTTTGACAAGAAATTTCGGTGATTTCATCGGTTTTTCTCCGTCTAGCTAGCAATAAGGTCTTGAGGGGATTTGTGTCCATTGATATCAGTGACTGCATTCTTGCCAATATTGGTTAATGAACGTCCTTCTTTAACAGCTTGTACGTATTCAGAGGCAAATTGTTTGAGTGCTAGCAATTGCCCTTTTAACGTATTGGGATATTGAGCCATCACTCGCGCACGAGCCATCAATTCAGCTTGATTGTTAGCCACACTTGCTAATATCATTTCGCCTGGATAGTATCGGCTTTGCCAGAAACGACCTCCTTTTTCAATTAGCCAATTGGAATAAAGGTCGGCAGCTCGGGGAAGGAAAGCTTCTGTGGCATTTTGGCTAATAATTTCAGCCGGATATCCCAAATTTTTTATCCAAGAAGTGGCTCCGTTTGATGTCAATCTTCCGGTAATTCGATACACCATGTTTTGCATAATCATAGTTCCCGCACTACAATCGCAAATACTGTCGATATCTTGGGATAGCAAGAGCACTGAAATGCCATTTTTTCTACCCACTGCACAGAGTTCGCCTACTACTTCAGCAAATCCATCTTTTTTAAACAAAATCGAAAGTTCATCTCCGATAAATAGGCTTTTAGGGTGAGAAAGTGCGTTGCGGATGCAAGCAGCGTGGGCGTTAATGGCCATTAAATACTGGTCTTGTTCGTTACCCAAACCGCTAAGGGCAAAAAACTTAACAGCGGGTTCGGGTGAAAATGTACTCGGTCTGCCAATTGCTTTCCCTAAAGGTGACGCTAGTAAGGCGTTACATTGAGTGATAATTTGGTTGATGGCAATGCGGTCGAAGTCGGTAAAGTTTTGTAGGTTTAGTTGCTCTTTTGTGCAGAATTTCAGGAGGTTTGTGAGGGTTGGCATTTCTTGCCACGCGGTCGATTTCCAGCCTTTTTCAAAAGCCGTATTGTAGCGCTCGATAATGTCTGGGTCTTCCAGAAATTTTTTCAGAGTTAGCAGCAAAATGGCATCGACTCGCTGCGCTAATTTTGGGTCGCGGACTTTGCCCATGCTGATAATAGTCAGCGCTTTTCTGATAAACTCTTTCCATTGGTCTAGTCGGCGCGATCGCTCTTCTCTGTCAAAACGCCTCAAATCGGGTATTTCGAGTAGATTCGAGCTGCCAGAGGTGATGTCGTAGTACGCACCGTCGTCGCCTAACAGTTTCACTGCGGTCTCAAAGGTACTGCCGCTTCCTGCTGAGATGTCCATACCGACTACTGGGATATTAGCGGCTATTGCATCGGCTGC